>SBBH01000167.1 GCA_005239795.1 Planctomycetales bacterium | reverse complement strand
TGCGAACCGGATCCCCCGGGCGCGCGCCGCGGTCTGCCACAGCGTCGAGGCAGCGGCGCTCTCCCGTCAGCACAACGACGCGAATGTCCTGTGCCTCGGGGCCCGGCTGACGCCGCCGCCTCTTCTGACCCGGATCGTGGAGACATGGCTATCGACTCCGTTCGAGGGAGGGCGCCATCTCCGGCGCGTCGGACAGTTGGGGATTTTTGCCCTGTTGTCTGCGGCGGCCTTCGCGGTCGGGGCGCCGGGCGACGGCCCTCAAGACGCGGCTGGCGAGGCATATGAATCCTTTCGCGCGGCCCTGGCGCCAGGGGACGCGGCGGGGCATCTGGCGCTCGCTCGTTGGTGCGGCGAGCGGGGCCTGGCGGATCGTCAACGGGAACTTCTCCTCCATGTTCTGGGGCTCGGGGGGCGCCCAGAGGAGGCGTACCGCGGCCTGGGATACGTCTTTCAGGATGGGATCTGGATGTCTCCGGAGGATGCCCGACGGGAGAGAGGGCTCGTTTTCGCAAATGGCGAGTGGGTGCCGGCGTCGGCGGCCCGCGCCTCAAGGGTGTCGTCGCTCATACGCGAACTGGACGCGCGAAATGCGGACATCGCCCGGCGGGCCGCTGAGGAGCTTCTCGCCTCGGCCCAGCCGGGGGATGCGCCGATCCTGACGCGCCGGTGGGACGGGGCGTCAAAACAGGCCCGGCCGGTGCTGGCTGGCGCCCTCTGGAAGGCCGGCGCCGCCGATTTCCTGATGGAGCAGTTCCTGGATCTGCAGGAGGACGCGGCCTGGAGCACCGAAATCTTCTCTCAGGAGCCCCGCGCCCTCTTCGTCGAGGCGGCCCAAAAGGCCGTGTCGGAGATCTTGAAGAAGAAATCCAAAATTCCGGCGGAGCGCCTCGCGCGTCTGGCAGGCCTCTTGGAATCGTGTCCAGGAGCGCGCTCAGGCGAGATCCTCTATCGCCTGGCGATCGAACCCCCATCCTCGGTCGTGCGCCAGGCAGCTTCCCAGGCCCTGGCGCGCCGGCGGGACGCAGAGGTTTTCGAGGCGGTCTGCCAGCTTTTGGCCCGCGGCACGGGGTTGGGGCGGGAGCGCGCGGCGGCCCTGGCGGATGCGCTGGGCAATCCCCGGGCGGTGCCGTTCCTCGTCGATTCTCTGGAAAAGACCCTCAGGATGCGCGCTCGTGCCGAACGGGAGGCTGAGAGTGAAACGTTGGGAGGAGGGTTCTTGATCGGCTCCACCACCGGCACAGGATTCGGCCGGGCTCCTTTCGGCTGCAACGCCTTTCTCGGGTTCGCCGGGGCGTTCGAGAATGGGCCCGAATTGAAGCGGATAGCCCCGGAGCTGGGGGTCCTTCAGCGTCTGACGGGGAAGACCTTCGGTGAGGATCCGGCCGAATGGCGCCGGTGGTGGGCAGAATCCAGCCGATGACCGAGATTCCCTGGGCGCCGCGCCTCGATCCGCGTCCCGAAGCGCTTCTTTCGCGCGCCGAGCGCGCTTTTAGCGGGAGGACATTTCTCGTCTGTGCCGAGACGGGGCGCACCCTGACGTTTTCAGGGTTGGCCGAAGAGGTCGCCCGGGCCGCGGCGGTTTTGAGGGCCCGCGGCGTGGGACGGCGCGACGTGGTGAGCCTGTTCCTGGGGAATTCACTCGATTTCTTCGCGCCATGGCTGGGGGCGGTCGCCGCCGGCGGAATCGCCAATCCCATCAACCTGGGATTGGCGCGGGACGTGGGGCGGGTCGTCTACATGCTCGAAAAAACCTCCGCCAAGGTGTTCATCCTGGAAAAGGCGTTCGCGGACCTGGCCCGCGAGGTCAAGAAAGCGCGAAGGGCGCTCCAGATCGCCTTCATCGACGACGATGACGGCGATTTTTCCTGGAGGCGTGAGCTCGCGCGCGCGGCCCCGCTGGCCGCCAGCGCGCCGGCCGAGCCTGCGGCCCCTTTTCAGATGATCTTCACGAGCGGAACGACGGGGCTCCCCAAGGCGGTCGTCCAGCGCCACGAGATGGTCGCCGACGCCTTGTGCCTTTCGGATCATTTCGGTTTTACGGGGGGCGACGTCTGGATGTGCGTCCTGCCGCTCTTCCACGTCAACGCCCAGTACACGAGCTTCTTTCCGGCCCTGGCCACGGGCGGACGGCTTGTGCTTTTTGAGAAGTTCAGCGCCAGCCGCTTCTTCTCGACGATGCGCGAGCAGGAGGTCAGCCATGTGAGCGTCGTGCCGAGCCTTCTGACGCGCCTCCTTTCGCACGGCGTCCCGGGGCCCTCAGAGAAGCCCCCGACCGTGCGCTTCGTGATCTGCGGGGCGGCGCCGTTGTCGGCCGAGCTCCACCGGGAGTTCGTCCAGAAGACCGGCATCCCGATCGCGAATGGCTGGGGGATGACCGAGACGGGGTGCTGGGGATCCCATATGGATCCGCGGCGGATCGTCTACGGGTCGATGGGAAAGGCGCTGAGTGTCAACGAGATGAAGATCGTCGATCCGGAAACCGGGCAGGACCTTCCGCCGGGCGCCGTGGGGCGTCTCGTGGTGCGCGGCGCGAACGTCTTCCGGGAATACTTCGACGCGGCGGAGGCCACCGCGAAGGCGTTCCGTTTCGGCGGCGGGTGGTTCGATACCGGAGACGACGCGCGGATAGACGGCGAGGGGTTTTTTTACTTTGTGGGGCGCGGATCGGTTGACACGGGAAAGGTCGACGGCGAATTCGTCAATTTCCTGGAGCTTGATGAGCGGCTCTGGTCCTGCCCGGGGCTCTCGGAGGTCTGTTGCGTTGCGGTTCCAGACCCCGTGCGGGGACAGGCGGTCGCCGCCTGCGTCGTCGCCAAGCCCGGCGCGTCACTCTCCTCCGAGGCGGTCCTGGCGCACTGCCGGGCCGCGGGGTTCGCCCGCTACGAGATCCCCGCCCATGTCTTTTTCGTCCCCGAAATCCCGAAGGGGGACACCGGGAAGATCCAGCGCAAGGTCATGGCTGAGCGGGCGGCCGTCCTTGCGGCCGGCGGCGGCTCCTCACCCAACGCATGACGGACCGGATTCGCCGACTCGCTCTGGCCGGCGCCTTCGTTCTTGTTTTTTCGATTTTCTGGCGCGGGGCGCTCGAGGTCCCGTTCCAGCTCGACGACGAAGGATTGATTGAGGGAAACGAGCAGCTGCGGGCCCCGCTCTCCCCTTTTAAGACCGTCGTGTTGATGATCCAGGCGCCGTTCGGGCGGCAGCTCGCGACGTTCTCCCTGCATCTGGATTTTCTTTTGTGGGGTCTGCACCCGGCGGGGTACCACGTGACGTCTCTCCTTCTGCATTTGGCGGCGGTCGGCGCCGTCTGGCTTCTCGTCTACCGGGGGTACGGAGCGCTCCGGCCGGATCCCACGGGCGCTTGCGCCCGGCGG
>SBBH01000181.1 GCA_005239795.1 Planctomycetales bacterium | reverse complement strand
CCGACCTCTACCAACCATACCATCCCCGATATCTTGTGACGCTCGCGCCACGAACAACCCCCTTGGCCAGCCATTCTCTCATGCCATACTGATTGAGGGGGCTCACCACCTCGATGAACTGTGTGTTGCCTGGCCGGACAACGATGGAATGTACAACGCCATCCCCGGCAGTGAATTTAAGGGCGAGATCCTGGGCATCGGTCCAGGAAGTAAAGTTGCTCCGGGTATTCCCGGCGACATGTTCTGTTATCGTAGCGGGCCCACCGCGCGGCTTGACAATCCCCTTCAGCGCATCATCAAAATGCGGATGGTCGACGGTCACACCCCGATAAAGCTTGATGCCGTCGTCCGTGCAATTGCAGTTATGGACAGCGACAGGGGCGGCTCCCCCCGCCGCATAAACGCCGGTGCCGCCGACACGAAAATTAAAAACCCCGCGCGCCGAACAAGGCTTGGAAGCGATCGACTGCACCCGAACGGCTTCGGGCCCCTCGCAACTTTCGCCGGAGCGCCCGCCGTCCAGCTCTGAAACGCCGCTCCAGAGCGGAAAAACCGCGAAAAAAATCTCCAGGAAACAGCGGCTCCAGTCCATCGGTGTCAGTGCGACGCGTCGCGCCAAAATGGTCTTGTTATCCTTTCCCACCTTGTGGATTTCGGAATTCCTTTATTGAGCCGAACGATTTCACTCTTGAGCCAGTTCATGTGCTCCTCAAGGGTCGACAAGGCTATGTTTTTCTTCCACAATTCATCTGTAAGAGACAAGGCGTCCTCGCCCCTGTTTAGCCCCTTCTGCAATGTCTTGATCTCGCCATCAATGCGCTCGTAGTGAGCAGTCGAGGCCTTCAAAGCGGTCTTGAGTTTGTTGATTTGCGCATAAAGAGGCGGATAGATAGAGGAATTGTTGTGCACTGCGAGTGAACGGCCCCCCACAGCGTAGCAAGGGGTCCGGGCGACACTCATGTTGTAAACAAAAACCCCCTCGACCGGGCGGCGCGACACGCTCCGGACCACCGAGGTCAGGGCCGCCGGAGCGGGCGTCCTCTCTCCCATCGCCAGCGCCGCCACGATCCAAAGCCACGTCACCACAAATGCCTCATACCCATGGGGCCACCAAGGCCGCTGAAAGCGGACTCATCTATCATTCAAGAGGAACTCGGGACCTCTTGAACGTCAAAATCCGAAGTTTGCCGGTGCCTGGATAGAACAATTCCGCATAGAGCGTGTCATTGGGTCTTACCGATGTCTCCACCACGTCTCCCACTCGAACATAAACGCGGAATGTCGCTTTTGTCTCACCCTGCACAACCACTCCCTTGCTTTTCATGACTTGCGCAAACCTAGTAGCAAGCCGGCCCCCTGATCTCAGCCCCAATTCCTCCGCTAAATTCCACATGCCTCTCATCGCTTGACCCACAGGATCTGTCATGTGGGCCCGCATTGCCCTTTGAAGCAATTTCAGCAATTCAAAGCAACTGCCCATGTCGGAGCGGCCGACGTTGTGCACCAGAACCGACACCCCTTCGACCGAATAGGTGGGATGTTCCCCGATCCGCAAGTTGTGCACCTTCTGGTCCTGAACCGATCGCCGATGGACGCTCCGGACGACCGAGCCCTCGGGCGCCAAGACTCCCGCCGAAGAGAACGCCCCTGGGGGAGGGAGCGCCTCCCCCAGGGTCAGTGTGGCGAAAACAAGCCCAAACCAAGGCGTCACGGACACCTCAACGCCCCGCGGGCGCCCCGACCGGTTCGGCTGGCGCCGCAGGCTCGGCGGCCGGCACCACGGGCAGAGAAACAGGCGGCATCTTTAAAAGCAGGTCGCCCGGTTTCAAGTCCTTGGCGGCCACCCATCGCCCCTTGGCATTGGGCGGCAGGGGAGGATCACCGCGCAGGATGACCGGCGGCCGGCGCATCAGCTCCGCCTTCTTTTCCTTTGCTTCCAGCCCTTCCGGGTACAGGACGTAGAACGGGTGCTCGTTGGTGGCGACGATCGTCTCGCCGTCGATCGTGATCTCCCAGAGATCCCCGGTGTAAGGGTGTTCGAACGTCTCCAGCACCTCCTGCAGGCCCCACGCCCCTTTCTGGACGTCGTACGACCAGACCCTCTCGCCTTTCTTAACATCCTCGATCCGTTTCAAGCCATGCTCCGTGGCAACCGGCGTACCGGCGACAAAGCAGCCGAATGCCGTCCATGTCTTCCCGTTTTTCAGTGCTTCGGCAAAGTCGTCAAGCGTTTGTTGCGCCCTCACCAACTGCAATGCCGCCTTGCTGTCCGCCGCCGATTCCTTTCCTCCTCTGACCGCTCCTTTGAGAGCACCTTCAGCCCCTTCAGTGGCTGACTTTAGAATCCTTCCACCTGCAAAGCCCAATGCGAGAAAGGCGACATTTTCCATTCCACCTTCGACATCTCCCTTCCTGAACTTTTGAATAACCGTCATGCCATCGATCGCCACAAAAGCCAAACCTATGGGGGGCGCCAATGCAGAGAGCACTCCCGTTGTGACCCCAAAAGCCAACTGTGCCACTCTGGGGTGATAGTACAGGTACTCCTGGATTGGATCGCTGAAATCTGGCTTGTACCATGTAGCAGCGTACGCCCTCCCATCCGCATCCACCATGACATAACCCGTCTCATTCGCTGCGAACAGACTGTAACCATCCCCGACTTCGATCAGCGATCCCTTCGCCAGCAGGTCATTCACATTGAAGCCTCCTTCCCTTATATAGTTCAACACATCCGCCCAAGCGCGCAATTGAAAAAACGGACTCAACTCTTCTATGTAATCTTCGATGGTCCAGTCCGAATCTACGAAAGACAAACCATCAGGAAGCTCCTGAATGAATGTGTATATAACACCCGGATCAGAACCAAAGGGCGGAGTATAAGGCACACTGACATCGTTGTTATCGGTCACATATATCCAAATGTATGTAGACTCCACCTCTATGCATACCCATTGTCCTGACGGAGCATTCTTGCCTCCACTGAGTGCCCCAAACATCCCTTGCTTCTTTTGCGCCCCCCCGTCCGGCCGCGGTGGCGGCATAGGAACGAGCGCCCTATATAAGGTTTGTTTGGGCGAGAGCTGCGCCGCCGGAAAACTCAACTGATCGGCAATGGCGTCTTGCGCGTCGTCGATCCCACCGCCGCTTTCGGCGGCCTCCGCCGCCCCGGCAGCGACAGGACCGGCACTCAGGGTTTCTCCATACTCCGGCAAGGTTCCGGTT
>SBBH01000243.1 GCA_005239795.1 Planctomycetales bacterium | reverse complement strand
TCCTCAAGACACTCCTCGTCGAACCGCGCCGCGGCAAAAGGCGCCTGCGTCGCTTCTGCAAGGCACGACGCCATTGGAAATCTTTGGCTCATGTCAGAGACGTCCTAGATTAAGTTGGCGGCAATGTCCTTGAGAAACAGGCTGTCCTGCCGGCGGGACGTTCCGGCTCAGGCATACTGGTAGGCGTGCATGCGGGCGTAGATCCCGCCGCGGGCGATGAGTTCCTGATGCGTCCCCACCTCCGCCAGGCGCCCCCGGTCCATCACCAGGATCCGGTCCGCCTGCGCCAAGGTCGCCAGGCGGTGCGCGATGATGATCGTGGTGCGCCCTTTCATCAGGGTGTCGAGCCCCTCCTGGATCAGCGCCTCCGTTTCAGGATCGACGTGCGCGGTCGCCTCGTCGAGGATGAGGACTGGCCGGTCAAACGCCAAGGCCCGCGCATAGGTGACGAGCTGCCTCTGTCCCGCCGACAGGGTCGATCCCCGTTCGGGAAGAACCGTCCGGAATCCCTGCGGTAGATCCCCGAGAAAGCTGTCGGCCCGGACCCGGCGCGCCGCCTCCTCGGCCGCCGCCTCGCCGATCCCCTCCTCCCCCAGCCGGATGTTGGCGTAGGCGTCTCCGGAGAAGATCAGAGGCTCCTGCAGAACCAACGCCACGCGCGAGCGGGCATAGGCGCGCGGCGCGCGGCTGATGTCGATGCCGCCCATGAGGATCCTCCCCTCCTGCACGTCGTAGAAGCGGCAGAGGAGATTGACAAGCGTGGTCTTCCCGGAGCCAGTGCTCCCGACCACGGCGATCCGCTCGCCCGGGGCGATGGAAAATGAGACATCCCGGAGGACCGGATCGGCGTCGTAAGCGAACGTGACGTTCCGGAACTCGATCGCAGCCCCGCGGTTACGGGACTCGGCCCCGCTTTCAGTACCCAGTCCCCAGTCCCAGGTCCCCGGTTCTTCGGCAGCCGGCTCCTTTTCCTTCGGCGTGTCGAGAATCTTGAAGATCCGTTCCGCCGAGGCCATCGCGGCCTGGAAGATGTTGTACTTGTCGGAAAGGTCCTGGACCGGCTGGACGAAATGCCCCAGGTACCAGAGGAAAGCCACGAGCTGCCCCAAGGCCAACGCGCCCGAGACGACGAGCCATCCGCCGTAACCCAAAGCCGCCGTCAGCGACGCCCCCGTCAAGACCGTCACGAGCGACATATACGTTGCATGGATCCGGATCGATCCCACGCAGGCGCCGAAATGGTCGTCGACCAGCGCCATAAACCGCCGGGAGTTCTCGTCCTGGCGGGCGAAGAGGAGCGTCACCGCCGTGCCGCTCACCGATTCCTGGAGGTAGGCGTTGATCCGGGCCAGGAACATCCGCACGCGGCGAAAGGCCGCGCGCGCCTGCTGGCGGAAAACCCATGTGAGCCACGCCAGGAGCGGGATCGTCGCCAGCGAGACAAGGGCCAGCTTCCAATGGACCACCATGAGGACGACGACGATCCCCGCCAGCAAAAGAAGGTCCCCGAACGCCACGACGATCCCGGTCGTGAAAAGTTCGCTGATGGCGACAACGTCGTTGGTGAGCCGCGTGATCCAGCGCCCGACGGGGGTCCGGTCAAAGGTGGACATCGGGAGCCTCTGGATGTGTGCGAAAAGCTCCCGGCGCACGTCGCGCACGACCTCGGCTCCCATCTGCCCGGTGAGGAATGACTGTAAGGCGCTCGCCGCAAGGCACACGAGCACGAGGGCGCCATACGCCGTGACAAGAAGCGCAAGCTGGTGCGCTGGTGCAAGACCGTCGCACGCCGCGCGCACTCCCTCCGGAAGCCACGTCAGGTCCGAAAGGGAAAAGGCTCCCTGCAGGAGATCGATGACGCACCCCAAAATAAAAGGAAGCGCCAGGAACGAAGCTTGAGCGGCGGCAAGAGCCGCTAGGGCCAGAAAAACCGTCCGGCGGTAGGGACGGACGAACCGCCAGAGCCGGCGCATGAGGCGCCGGTCGTACGCCTGCCCGAGGATTT
Organism: Planctomycetales bacterium; assembly: GCA_005239795.1. GTDB lineage: Bacteria > Planctomycetota > SBBH01 > SBBH01 > SBBH01 > SBBH01. The sequence goes on along the minus strand of SBBH01000243.1, from coordinate 2,753 downwards.
CGTCGTCCTCAGCGTACCCGCTCATGCGCGTCTCCCTTCTGCTCGGCCATCTGACGCCGGACCATCTGGGCGAAGATCCCGCCGGAGCGCGCGAGCGTCTCGAAACTCCCCTGCTCGACGACCCGGCCGGCCTCCAGGACCACAATGAGATCAGCCGTCCGCGTGGAGAGAACCCGATGGGTGACCCACAGGCAGGTGGTCTGCTTGAGAAGCGGATGGAGTTCTTTCAGGATCCGGTGTTCCGTTTCGAGGTCGACGCTCGCCAAACAATCGTCCAGGATCAGGATCTGGGGCCTCACCAAGAGCGCCCGGGCGATCGTGGCCCGCTGGCGCTGACCCCCTGAGAGGTTCACGCCGCGTTCGCCCAACATCTGCTCGTACTGCTTGGGGAGGCGTTCGACTTCCTCGGCGAATTGCGCCGCGTGTGCCGCCCAGACGACGTCGGAGTGGGGGATCCCCGCCGGGTCGAAGAAGGCGATGTTCTCGCGGACCGTATCGCTGAAGAGGAACGGGTTCTGCGGCACAAACCCCACGGCGCGGCGCAGTTCCTGAAGGGGGATGTCGCACACGTCCCGGCCGCCGACGAAGACCGTCCCGCGCGGCGGCTCGTAGAGCCGCGCCACGAGGTGCGCGAGCGTGCTCTTGCCGGAGCCCACGGGGCCCACGAACGCCATGATCGAGTGCGGCGGGAGGGAGACCGACACGCCGGACAGCACGGGCCAGCGCGCTCCGGGGTAGGCGAACGTGAGATGGCGAAACTCGATGGACACAGGGTTTTTTTCGTGACTCGTGGTTCGTGGTTCGCCTGCCTGCCGCGCCGCACCGGTAGGGGTGATGGCACGCAGCGCAGGCAGGTCGTTCGCCGGCTTGTATTCTGCGCTCGACGCTCTTTCCTCCTCCTCTTCGTTCAGGATCTGGTTCAGGCGCCGGAGCGACACCGCCCCCTGCTGGAAGAGGGCGATGGCATGCCCCAGCCCCATCATGGGCCAGACCAAAAGGTCGAGAAAGAACAGGAACCGCACCAATTCCGCGAAGCCGATCCGCCCTTGAAAAAAGAGCATTCCGCCGAACCCCAGGATGATGGCGATGCCGCTACGGGCCAGCGCCACCAGAAGCGGATTGAACACCGACTGCACGCGGTTCAAGGCCACCTGTTTGTCGAAGGTGTCGTCCAAAAGGCGGTCGAAGCCGCGGCACTCGGCCTCCTCCTGGCCGTACGCCTTGACGACGCGCACGCCGGCGGTGTTCTCCTGGACCCTGACCGAAAGGACCGAGAGCTGGGCCTGCACTTCCGTCCAGCGCGACTCGACCCGACCCTGAAAATGGCGCACCACAACGTAGAACACCGGGAGCATCATGAAGATCCAGAGGCTGAGATGCGGACTCGTGACGTAAAGGAGCGGCGGCACGACGGCGAGGTAGAAAATCGTGTCGACCGCGACCAGAACCCCCGGCCCCAGCATCATCCGGATGGCGTCCAGGTCGTTGGTGCCACGCGACATGATGTCCCCCGTCGGCGTGCGGTGAAAAAACGGCAGCGGGAGCCGCCCCAGCTTCCCGTAAAGCGTCATCCGCAGATCCCGCGCGATCCGGTGCGATGCGGTCAGGAAGAAAATGCGCCAGCCATATCGCCCGGCGGCGTGGAGCAACATCGCTCCAAAGAAAACGGCGCACAGGACCGCCAGTTTCCAGCGGACCCCAGGATCCGCTCCGCCGACCCCCAAGAGACGCTCGAGGCGCGCCAGAATGTCCGTCTTGACGTAGGTGGCGTAGATCCCCGCGAGATCCGTCACGAGGAGCGCGAGGATCCCAAGGGCATAGGCCCCCCGGTGCCTGATCAGAAACCCCCGGATCCGTCGGTAGGGAGTCATGGAAAAAAAACGCCAAACTGCCCAAAAAGAGCTATCCCTCTTTTTTTCTCTGGCGGGGGACGCCCAAGAAAATCCGCCAGATGCGGCCGACAAAGAAAATCACCGCCACGGCTCCTGCGATGAGCCCGACGCAAAGTCCCCCGATCATCCCCAAGGCGGCGGGAGACCGCGCGTTCCCCCCCAAACGCGGAAGGAGCCAGAAAATCAGGGCCGCGCACGTCCCCAGGAGGAGGAGTCCTGCCCCCAGGAGGACCCACGACAGTGCAAGCGCCTTGTCCCGTTCCTTCTGCTGGTGTCTCTGGAATTCGATGTCGCGCAGGGTCCTCTCTAACTCGTCTTCCACTGCCCCCCCACCCGGTAGGACTGGTCGAACGCCTTGTGGAAATCGTAGACCTCTCGAAAATCCTCCCGGGTGTCCTGTTCGGTCTTCCCCATGAGCCCTTGGCCGATCATGTTGAAGACGATCTCGCCGAAATCGTCCGTCTTCGAGATCCCCCAAGATGCAAAGACGCTCCGCGCCAGGAACCCGAACTTCTCCTGGGCATAGAGGCGGATCCCCTCGGAAAGCTCCTGCCCGGAAAGGTGGCGGCGCTGGCCGATCCGGCGCACGGAGTATTCGAGTGCTTCCAACACGAACGCATAAGCCGCCTCGTGATACCGGCCGTCCTTCTGACGGATGGTCCGAATCTGCTCAACCAGGGACCCCTCTTTTGGCATAAAACGGGATTCTATCCCGCCTGGGCCACGGATCAAGGGGAGCGGGAACACGAGTTTCCCCAGTTTATAGGTGGATTCTGCAAGGTGCGAGCGTTCCGAAGAGGGCACGCAGTCCCCAGATGAGCCGGTAGTATTCGTGGCGGCATTCGCGGCGAAAGATGGGCC
>SBBH01000210.1 GCA_005239795.1 Planctomycetales bacterium | reverse complement strand
GCCTCGGCCTTCGTGGCCCGGGTCTTTTTCTTGTCCTCAAAGCCGAGCTGAGCCGCGGCGTAGCCGTCGGCCTTGGGCTCCTTGACCTGCAGGACGACGCAGGGGCCGGCCTGAAGGACCGTCACGGGAACAGCGTCCCCCTGTTCGGTAAAGAACTGCGTCATGCCGACTTTTTTCCCCAGGAGTCCCTCAAGCGGCGCCATCATGCCCTCTCTTAAGCCTTGATCCGGACTTCGACGCCGGCCGGCAGGTTGAGTTTAGAAAGCGCGTCCATGGTCTTGGCGGTGAGCTCCGTGAGATCGATCACGCGCCGATGGGTGCGGATTTCGAACTGCTCACGCGATTTCTTGTCGACGTGGGGCGAGCGCAGCACCGTGTAGCGCTCGATCCGGGTCGGGAGCGGCACAGGGCCGGCCACCTTGGCGCCGGTCCGCTTGGCCACCTCGACGATCTCGGCGGCGTACTGGTCGAGTATCGCGTACTCGTACGATTCCATCCGGATTCGAATCTTCTGCGCCTGCGTGGCCATAGTTTCTCCCCGCCCTTTTCGAGGGTGGAAAGCCCCGCATTGTAGATGCTCAACCCCGCCTTTCAAGAGCGATTAGGTCTTTTTTGAACGATCGTGAAGCAGCGTCAAGCCCCCCTACAGCGCCAACAGTCGATTACGAGGTGCATTTGGGGGGGCCGTCTTGCGGAGAGTGGGAACTGTTTCGGCCTCGACCCGGATGTCGCGCCCTTCGTGGCGCATCCGGATCCGGCTGTAGACCAGGGGCGAGGCTCCCGGCGTGCCCGGCGGCGGCAAGGGGCAGGCTAATCCCCCGCCGAGGCGCCGCGGGGCGATCCAGCAGACCACACGGTCGACCAATTTCACGCGCGCAAAACTCGCCAACACACGCCCCCCCCCTTCCACCAAAAGGCTCTGGATATGCCGGCGCGCCAGGAGCGTCGCGAGCGCCGGAAGCACCGTTTTCCCCCCGCGCGCCGGCAGGACAATCACCTCGCACCCGGCGTTGGAGAGTGCCGCCAGACGCGCCGGCGCTGCCGACGGCGCCGCGATGATCCAAACCGGAACGCGCCGAGCCGTCTTGACAAGGCGGCTCGACAGGGGAGTTCTCGCTCGGGGATCCAGAACAATCCTCACGGGATCCCGTTCGCACGGCGCGAGGCGCACCGTGAGGCGCGGATCGTCCGAGAGGACGGTCCGCACGCCGACCAAGACCGCGTCGCTTGCAGCGCGCAGGCGGTGAGCCTCGCGCAAGGCCGCGCGCCCCGAAATCATGATGCGCCGGCCCCGGGGGCCCGCCAGGCGGCCGTCCTCGGTCTCCGCCCATTTCAAAGTCACGAAAGGCCGGCTCTCCCGGCGCCACGTCTCGTAGGCGCCGTTGAGACGCTGGGCCTCCCTCTCGAGGCATCCGACTTGGACGCGGACGCCAACCGCGCGGAGCTTCGCGATCCCCTTCCCGGAGATTTCTGGGTTGGGGTCCTGGGCCGCGATGACGACGCGGCGGACGCCGGCCGCCGCGATCGCCTCGGTGCACGGTGGAGTTTTCCCGTCATGGCAACAGGGCTCAAGCGTCACATAGAGCGTCGCCCCCCGGGCGTGCGATCCAGCGCAAGTTAATGCCGCGCTTTCTGCGTGCGCCCCGCCGAAACGCGCATGAAACCCCTCTCCCACGGCGCGGCCGGAGCGCACGAGAACCGCTCCAACCATAGGGTTGGGGGAGACGCGCCCCAAGCCCCGCGCCGCCAGATCCAAGGCGCGGCGCATCCAGGTCTCGTCCTCGGGGGATCCCGATCGCCTCTCTGCTCTTCCCATAAGGTCTCGTTTTTCTTCTACCGCCCGCGATCCCCCAGGTCCAGCAGGAACTCCGCAACGGTCGGCGCGTCGGCAACGCTGTCCACGGCCGCGCGGGCTTCGCGGAAGCGCCCGAGCGCCGCGAGACTCCGGGCCAGGGAAAGCCGGAGGTCGATTTCGACCGCGCGGTCCGTTCCTCCTTCAGCCAGCCATTCCGAGAGCGCTACCGCATACCGGCCGGCGGCCTCCTCGTAATACCCCTGAAGGAACCAGAGGTTGCCGAGATTCCCCAGAACGAGGGGAGGCATCTTGCCTTCCGATTGCACGGCCGCCTCAAGAAGCCGCGTGCCCCAGGCGAGCCCCTCAGGAGAGGCCTCACCGCTCGCACCCCAGGCCGAGAGAGCCTCGTCGACGCGGGCGTAGCGCCCCCCCCAGACCACGAGGACCTCTCCGACATCGCCCCCCGCCAGGTGCATAATCCGCGCTAGGTGCGTCGAGGCCTCCCGGAAGCGCCCTTCCCCGGCCGCTCCGATGAAGAGATTGCGCAGGATCGACAGCTCCATTTCCCTCGAGATTCCGCCGGGGGCAAACGCCTTTTCGTAGGCGCGCCGGGCGCGGCTGGGATTCCCCACGGCCTCCCAGGCGACGCCGAGATTGTTGTGAACACGGGGGAAACGCGGAGAGATCCGGACAGCTTCCGCCCAGAGCGCGCGGGGCGTTTCCCAGACGGCGCCGCGCGCGTGCGCCAAAACGCCTAAAAACAAGAGCGCAGCCGCCGGCAAGGCCCGATGGAGAAAGG
>SBBH01000238.1 GCA_005239795.1 Planctomycetales bacterium | reverse complement strand
CTTCTTCAGCTCCTCTTCGAGCTTCCGGAGTTTCTCCCGCAACTCTAGGATCTCCTTGATCAGCTCTTCCTTGCTCTGCTCCGTCAGGTGGTCGATCACTCCTCTTTTGTCGGAGCATCTCGTCAGATCGCTTCAGCGATTTTTACAGCCGGCTAAAGGATTACCCGATCTCCCGGATCGGGGGGGGCCATTGCAAAGACATCGAAGATGAAAATCTATTCCTTATGGATTACAATTTCAGCGGAAGTTACATGAGCGTTTTATTCGAAACTTTTTTACTGAGTTGAATCTATGCCAGGACTCTTGCCTCGAATCCTCGTGGCCGGTCCCGCCAGCGGCGTCGGGAAGACCACCGCCGCCGTGGGCCTGATGGCGGCCCTGCGCGCTAGGAAGATCGCCGTCCAGGCTTTCAAGACAGGCCCCGACTACATCGATCCGAGTTACCACACACTGGCGACCGGCCGCCCCTCCCGCAATCTGGACACATGGATGCTTCCGCAAGAAACCGTGCACCAGCTCTTCGTGCGAGGCATGCGAAATGCCGAAATCGGCGTGATCGAGGGGGTCATGGGGCTATTCGACGGATTCTCCCCCATCTCGGACGAAGGAAGCACGTCGGAACTGGCGAAGTTGCTGGCCGCTCCCGTTCTGTTGGTCGTCAATGCCGCTTCCCAGGCACGCTCCGTGGCCGCCCTGGTTCAGGGGTTCTCGCGATTCGACCCGGACCTCCGCGTGGAAGGAGTCATCCTGAACAAGGTGGCGAGCCCTTCCCATGCGGAGCTATTGGAACAGGCGGTCGTCCATTACACCGGGCTTCCAGTGGTGGGAAAGATTCCGCGGGACGAATCGCTCCAGGTGCCTGAGAGACATCTGGGCCTGGTGCCGGCCTGGGAGGATCCGGCCGCGGGCGGCTTCCTGGACAGGCTTTCGGAGAAGGCGCCCGGCTGGTTCGATCTGGAAGCGATCCTTCGGCTGGCCCGGGAAGCCCTTCCTTTTTCCGAAGAGGCCCCTTCGCCCTCCCTGCCCGGCGCGACGCCAGGGGCCCGCATCGCCTATGCACGCGACGCGGCGCTCCAGTTCTACTACGAGGACAATCTGGACCTGCTAAGGGATTTGGGAGCCGAGTTAGTCCCGTTCAGCCTGCTGACTGATGAGCGTCTCCCGGGAGAAATCGGCGGCCTGTATTTCGGTGGTGGATTTCCTGAAGCCTTCGCGGAACCGCTGTCAAGGAACGAGCCTCTGCGCCGGGCGATCCGTCAAGCGATCGCCGATGAAATCCCCACCTACGCCGAGTGCGGCGGGCTGATGGTCCTGGCCGGGGCGCTCAAGACCCGCGATGGCCGGCTCTACGAGATGTGCGGTGTCCTCCCCGGCATCGTGGAAATGACGGATCGGCTCCAACATTTCGGTTACACCACCGTGACATGCCGCGCGGACACGGTCTTGGCGCGCAAGGGCGACTCGGCCCGCGGGCATGAATTCCATTATTCGCGCTGGGAGGGGCCAGCCGAACTCACCGCCTACGACGCCGTCAAGCGCAAGGGAAAAGGAACCAGACTTGAGGGGTTCACGCGGGGGAATCTCCTAGCCTCATACGTGCACCTGCATTTTTCCGGGTGCCCCGACTGGGCGAGGCGGTTTGTCGAGGCCACCACCTTATTCCGAACTTCCCGACTGGGCCTTGCGCAAACGGTGGGCGAAACCCGGGTCGTACAACCTGGAATTGGCGAAATCCTTCGCGGTTAAGATCCAGCCGGCGATGATGACCGCGTGGCGATTGATCTTGGCCTCGTGAATCTTCGACTCGATGTCTGTCAACGTCCCCATCACGACCTTCTGATCGGGCCAGGTCGCTTTGTAAACGACCGCGATGGGGCAATCCGCGCCGTAGTGCGGGGTCAAGGCCTCGCAGATGTCGCCGATCCGTTTAACGCTCAGAAAGAACACCATGGTCGCGCGCGCGCGCGCCATCTCGGCGAGCTTTTCCGAGGGTGGCATCGGCGTCCTCCCCTCCGCGCGGGTGATGATCACGGTCTGGGCAAGCTCCGGCAAAGTCAGCTCCTTCCCAATGACCGCCGCCGCTGCGGTAAAGGACGAGACGCCGGGGACGATCTCGTAGTCGATTCCTAATTCCCCAAGTTTCCGGATCTGCTCGGCCATCGAACCGAAGATCGAGGGGTCGCCGGTATGGACGCGCGCAACGTCGAGATTTCTTTCCTTCGCCTCCTGGTAGATCTCGACCATCTGAGGAAGCGTCATCGAGGCGGAGTCGAGAATGCGGGCGTCGGGCCGCGCGCGCGCGATAACCTCCTTCGGAACAAGCGACCCCGTGTACATCACCACGGGACAGCGCGCGATGATCTCGGCTCCCTTGATCGTAAGAAGTCCCGGATCCCCAGGACCGGCGCCGATGAAATAGACCTTCATGAACATTTCAAGACGCTGTCCCGCACCAATTCCCAGACCGGCATCGGCAACTCGATAAGCCATCGCGCCTCGCGGCGTCCCATCTGCGCGACCGAGAGAAGCCTCCAGATCCGCTCGCTCACCGAATGGTTCCGGTAGATCACGAGCCGGTCGTAGAGAGCCCGCGCCAACGCCTCCCCCTCCAGTGGAATCTCGAAAGTTTCCCCCTCGAACGAAAACGGCGCGGAGCGGCGTAAACGCGTGATCGGGGCGCCATCTCGGTGCGCGATCTCGCCCGCTTTCTCGAAACCCAGCGTAGTCACATCGCAGGGCTCCTTGAACTCGCCGACGAGAAACCAGTCGTCGCCGGACTTCGCCAGGATCGCCCCCGCCAAACGTCCCACGGTCGACATGGTCACTCTTCCGGAATGGAGGCCCGGGACTCCACGACCAACGATTGCCCGGGCTTCTGTCCAGAAAGCACGTCGCCTTCCATCGTATATTTGTTCAGGTAACCGCGCGGGGTCACCATGTATCCTTCGAAGACGAACGTGTTGGAATTTCCAACGATCACTGTCGTCAGCATACCGATCTCATAGTCGAGAAACGTGTCGAGGTCGGCGAGCACCACCTTCTGGAGATCCCGGTAGCCGCTCTTCACGAGCCCCACCGGAGTGGAGCCGGGGCGGTGCTTCGCGATGATCGCCTTCGCTTCGACGATCTGCTTCTGGCGCCGCCCGCTCTTCGGATTATAGAGACCAATTACGAAATCCGCCGCGGCGGCCGCCTCGATCCGCCGCCGGATCGCTTCCCAGGGAGTGAGAAGATCCGAGAGCGATACCGACGCGAAATCGTGCACGAGCGGCGCCCCCAAGAGGGAAGCACAGGAGTTGAGCGCAGTGATCCCGGGGATGATCGCCAGGTCCGGCGAGTCCCCCCGCTTCCAGCCGATGTCTCGGAGGACCTCGAAGACGAGTCCCGCCATCCCGTAGACGCCGGCGTCACCGCTCGATATCAGCGTCACGACCTTTCCCGAACGTGCCTCCTCGATCGCCTTGCGGGCGCGGCCGATCTCCTCGGTCATCCCCGTCGCGACGATCTGCTTTCCGCCCAACAGTTCCCGAACGCAGTCGATGTAGGTCCGGTATCCCACGACGATATCAGCCTCCTCGATCGCGCGGTGGGCCGCCGGCGTGATGTGGTCGGAATGGCCGGGACCAAAGCCGACGATATGGAGCTTGCCTTTCACGCGTTCCCCCCAGCCGCAGTCTTCCCCATGGGCGCTGACTTCGCGGTGTTCAGGATCCGCGCCACGGCGAGCGTCGTCTGTTTCCCCTTCACCTTCGGGACGATCAGATCCGCGTCTCCGAAGCGTCGCGCGTGAAGAAGCGCCCCCGCCTCGCTCACGCTCGGGGTTCCGGTGTACTTCTCGACGACCGCCGATGGATTTTGGACCCCCTCGACGCCATAGAGATCCTCCCGGGCATAAAAGGCGGACTCGAGGCGCCTGCGGGCGATGAATTCCAGAAGGCAAGGCTCGTCCTGCTTGCGATCCAGGCTCACGAGGACCCGTGCGCTCGCCGACGCGAGGTTGCGTTCCGCGAAGGTCCGCGCCACGAGTTCCTCCACCTGGGCAAGGTCCGTCCCCCGGTCGCATCCCATCCCGAGGACGAGCGTCTTCGGACGGTAGGCGACTACCTTGCGCGCGACGGCCGGATGGACAAGCGCAGGCTCCTCCGCGCGATCTGAGATCCAGAGGATCGCGCCGTAGCGAGACAGGTCCCCCGCCTCCGGGACGGAGCGGAAGACACGAATGTTGGCCGGCAGGGGCGTCGGGCGAGTCCACCACCCCGCTTCGCCGCATTCCTGGACCACGGCGACGAGCTCGCCGTTCACGACGGCGGCGCTCACGCCCGTCACGTTCTCTTGACGCTCCACCGTCCAGCCGAATTCGCGCCCCAGGAGATCCACAGGAATCGTCCCCCCGACATCACTTGCTGTCGTGATCACAGGTGTTGCACCCAAAATCGCCGCCACCTTTTCCGCGAGGGCGTTCGCTCCTCCCAGATGCCCCGAGAGAAGGGGGATCGCGAAGCGGGCCGCGTCGTCCACGACCACGATCGCGGGATCCGTGTGCTTGTCCCTCGCGTAAGGGGCGATCATCCGGACGACCGCCCCGAGCGAGACGAAGAAAACGATCCCGTCGTAGGCCGCCCACCATGCGGGGATCTCCTCCATGATCGGCCGCTCGTAAAGCAGCGCGGGAACCTTTCCCGAAAGGGCGTCGCTCCATTTCTTCGAGACGAAGAGGTCCGCCTCCGGAATGGCGAGCTTCAACGCCTCGCCGTGGCGCGATCCGTGGCGCGTGATTGCCGCCAGCGCCAGGGG
>SBBH01000026.1 GCA_005239795.1 Planctomycetales bacterium | reverse complement strand
GTAGGCTGGAAGGTTTCTCCTATTACGGAACCAGCCGGTATAGAATCACGCCACTTTGGCATGAGCAGGGATCTGTGCACAAACTGGGGAAACTCGCGCCATTGACGGATTGTAAGGAGTCCGGAGCATCGGCTACGATTCAGAATTCCAACGGCCATGGAAACACAGGGGACGTCCCCGCGGCACCGGGCGGCTTTCGTGGCGCTTGCCGCCGGCGGTTTTTATCTGGTGCTCCTGGTCCTCATGGCCTCCCGGTACGGATGGAACCCGAGCTGTTTCCTGCACATCGGGGAAAAATCATGTTCGGAAGACCATGCGGATCTCCCGCGAGGACTGATCTTCTACAAGGACTCTTACGGCTACGATGGGCTCCACTACTATCAACTGGCACGGGACCCGTTTCTCCTGGACCGCTCCACCGCCGCCCCCTTTAAGACCAACAAGTTCATCACCCGGCACCAGCGCGTCCTCTACCCGGCCCTCGCTTGGGGGTTGGCGGCGGGATGTGAGCCATGGATCCCGTCGGCCATGCTCGCCGTCAATGGATTGGCGCTTGTTGTGACGGTCTGGATCTTGATGACGGCGGCTGGGACCGCCTCTGGGATGTTCGTCCTTTTTTCCGCCTCGCTGCCGGCTCTCATGATCGGCCTTTTCTACAGCCTGACCGAACCGGTGTCGCTTGCCCTGGTCGCGGGGGCTCTCTTAGCCTACACACACGCGCGCTTTCACCTCTGTGCGATCCTTTTGGGACTCGCATGCCTGGCACGGGAGACGTCGGTTCTGTTCGTCGGCGCCCTGGCGATCGATCGCGCCTGGGAACGCGACGGCCGCCGGGCCCTCATCCTCGCGGCGGCGGCGGCCCCGGCCTTCCTGTTTGCGCTCTGGCTGACGCAACGCTTGCAGATGCCCGTCGCCGGCATCTTCCCGGGGGACGCCATGGGGTGGCCCTTCTCCGGCATCCTCCGGCAACTCGCGGCGGACGGCGCGCCCACCAGCTCCCTCTGGCGGGCGATCCCGGTCTGGTACGGCGCGCTCTGGATTTTCGCGTGCGCCGTGGCGACCTGGCCGCTCCTGCGCGCCGCTGGCACGCGCCCCATCGCCCTCGCCGCAGGACTCCACGCGGCGATGCTTCTCTGCTCCTCCTACCAGGAAGTCTGGGCAACCCTGGTCAACACCGGCCGAATCGCGGCGGGACTTTCCTTGAGCATCGCCTTCATGAATACCCCCGCCGCCTCAGCACCAGCCTGGGCCCGATGGCTTCTCATCGCGGCGCTCCCCCTGCACGCGGCGACCTTGGCGAGGCTTCTCATGGATCTCAACCTCCCCTGGACCGTTTCTTAAGAGCGTGAAGGACCGCGTAAACCCCTATAAAATCCCCCCTATGCGTTTCTTGATTGCCGGCGTCCTGGGGCTCTTGGCGGCCGGTGTCGTCTGGGCCTGGCACGGGCGCCTGTCGGACCAGGATCGGATCGCGGCCCTTGAACAGGATCTTTCGCGCATCATCCAGGAAAACCGGCTTCGGCGTCCCGGCGAGCCTCCACGCAGGACCCAACCCCAGGATCTCGAGACCTGGGCTGCAGAGATCGACAAATTGGTGCAGGAAAGCTACGGCCAACTCTTGCGGCTCTCGCTCTCGGAAGCCCAGATCCGCGGCATTGTGAAATCCCTTGAGGAGCGCGTCGCCTCTCCCGTCCAGCCAGATCTGGCCAGCCCCACCGTGAGGGAAAAGCTCCGCGAGGTGGTGGACGGGCTGGTCTCTGAACACCTCTATGAGCGCGGATTCATCTTGAAGCGCAAGACCCCCTCGACGGCCGAGGTGGCCGAGAAGGTTGGCCTCGAGAACGACCAGCGCGACTCCTTCGAACGGATTTTCTCCGACACACGCGTAGCCGTGGTGGACCTGGCCCGCACCAAGCTCCCCGACGGGGTCGATATCCTGGCCGACCTCTATCGCCTGGAGAATGTCCCGTGGGCCTCCAATGAGCGCGGACTGTTGGAATGGCAGCTCCTATCGACCGAGGTCCAGCCCGACCGGACCTTTCACGCTTGGCTGACGGAACAGGAGAGAGTCGTGACGGCGCGCCTGGCGGGAATCCTCACCGCGGACCAGATGGCCCGTTTTCAGTTTTTGAAACTTGTTCCCTGGGATCTCGTGGGAATGGCGATGCAGTCCCCGAGCGCCAAGTAAGAATTCGTTCGAATCCTTAACTCACCAGGCCGGGCGCGTCTCCAGAATCCTTTCCAAGACCTGGCGCAGCCGGAGGGGAAGGGGCTTGGGCCGGAAGGTTTTCATGTCGACACAAACGGTGGTGCCGAGCGCCCGCACCAAGAGCTTCTTTCCCCGAAAGACCTCGTACCGGAACGTCACCGAGGTGCGGCCGATCCTGGCGACCGTGAGGCGGACGGGGAGCCGGTCCCCGTAGTTGAGCGGCGAGAGGAAGTCGACCTCATAATGGACGGCCGGGAACCCCGCGCGCAACCGCCCCCCGATCACCTCGGGGTAGGGGATCCCCATGCAGTCCTCGAAAAACCCCTCAAACACCTGGTGGAAGTAATCAAAAATCCGCGGGTAGTAGACGATCCCCGCTCGATCGACGTCGCCGAAGCGGACTTGGATGGACCCCGTGTAACAGCGCGATGCCGCCAGCGCTTTCATGAGGGCATGATGAGAACGATCTTTCCGAATGTCTCCCCCGCCTCCAGGGCCCGGTGCCCCTGCGCGGCTTCCTGAACGGGGAGTTCTCGGTCGATCACCGCCTTCAGCTTCCCCGTAAAAAGAGAGCGCATCGCCTCGCCAAACTCCTTTTGAGACCCCATCGTCGAACCGAAGATCGAAAGCTGCCGAAAAAAAATATGCCTCAGGTCCTCCTGCGGCGCAAACCCCGTCGTGGCGCCGCAGGTCACGAGGCGCCCCGCCCGCCTCAAGCACCGCAGGCTCATCGGCCAGGTGGCCTGTCCAACATAGTCGACCACGACGTCGGCGCCGCGTTTGTCGGTCAAGCGCCGGACTTCCTTGTCGACCTCTTGGCGCGCGCAAAAACTCGGCGCGGATGCCGGGATCCATTACGCGCGCCAAGAGGTCGACAAGGAAGTCCGGCGCTTGACCGACAAACGCGGCGCC
>SBBH01000100.1 GCA_005239795.1 Planctomycetales bacterium | reverse complement strand
GGCCCGGGCGAAGGCCGAGGCGCCCGCTCCGACGACGAGAAACGGACCGGCAAGATTCAATCGCCGGGCCACCGCTTGAACTTCATCCGCCTCGCGGGCCCAGGCGAGACCCAAGCCCAGAAGCGTTTGGACATGGCGCGCCAGGCGTGACGCCCACTCTTCCTCCGAGCGGACCTGCCACGCGGCGACCAGTGTGCGCGACGCCCAGGCGAGCCGCGCGAAGAAAAAGCGCCGGCGGAAAGGAACCCCGCGCGCGATCCCCAGGACCTGGCACCTCAGGATCGGGAGATCCGGTCCCCGACAGGCATCCCCTTTTAAAACGACCCCCGCTGGGCCGACGCTTAAAACCCGGTGAAGCAAAAACCGGCCGCCGGGGGCGCAGGCGAAGACCGCTGCGCCAGGGGAGAGGAGCTCCTCTTCCCCCAGGGGATCTAGACGCAGGCGGCTTCCCCCGGTGATCGCCGGCTCCATGCTGGAGCCGAGCACCGTGATCTCCGCCGACATCCCCTCCCTCAGGCAAGAGGCAGCCACAGCCGCCTGCGTCGGAGGAAAATCCGCTTCGATTTCCATAAAGACTCACCGCAAAGGCGCAAAGATGCGGAGGCTGTTGTTTTTTCGTTGAAAACGATTTTTTCTCCGCGTTTCAGCGTCTCTGCGGTTCATTCTTGAATGCTCTCTCAGTACCGTGCCAAAACCCCGCGCCGGCGCGCCAGGTCGAGCCCTTTCCGGAACGCCCAAAACCCCGCCGCGAGAAACGCCCCTGCAAAAGCGGCCAGGACCGCCAGATCCCAAAACTCGGCGGCGCCCACGCGCCCCGACAGGAGCCCGGCGCGCATTCCGCGCAGGGCCGGCGTCAAGGGGACCCACGCGCCGGCCGAGCGCAGCGCCTCCGGCAGGATTTCGGGAGAATAATATCCACCCGCCAGAAGAGGGGTAAACGCCCCGTAGAACGAGAGGAGGAAATTTCCCCGCTGGAAGACGAGCACCACCGCGGTGCCGCAGAGCCCCACCCCCAAGGCGGCCGCCCCCGCGAGGATCGCAGAGGCGCCGGCCAGGAGCAGGCCCGCCGGATGGATCGGCGCCCAGCCCGCCAGCGCGCACACTGCGAAGATCGATATCGAGACCGCCATCGCCTTGGCGCCGTTCCAGAGATTGGCCGCCAGAAGCGCCGCCAGGGGCCGGCGGGCCCCGTGCACGGTGGCTTCCAGCGTCCCGCTCAGCTGACCGTAGCGGATCTCGTTGGCCAGGGGATACAAAAGCGCCCCCCGCAGTTCCTGAAAAAGAAGCCAGACCATCACAAAAGGAAAATAGCCGCCTGCTCCTTCTGGGCTCCGAAAGTAATCAAAATCCCCCACGAAGCGTCCCAGAAAGAAAAACATCGCGAGTTCCACGGCGAGTCCCACGGTCCAAAACGCATAGGACAATATGCCCCCGTCCTCCAGGCGGCACCGCCTGAGGCCCGCCGCGAGCGGCATCCACCAGCGGCCGCGCGGCGGCCGGACAAAAGCCGCGCCGGCTGGCGGATCTTCCGGCTCCCGCGGCGCCGGTGCGGGCGACGCCTCAACCATCCTGCCGCCTTTTAACACGATCCATTGGTCGCAGACCGCCTCGGCCTCCTCGCGCCGATGTGTGCAGAGGAGGATCGCTCGCCGCCCGCCCGCGCGCTCGGCTGAGAGAAGCGCCCAGACGCGCCTGGCCGTCTCCTCGTCAAGGCTTCGCGTCGGCTCGTCAAGCACCAGCACGGGGGCGTCCCGCAGGAGAGAACGCGCCAGGACGACGCGCTGGCGCTGGCCGGTGGAGAGATCCGCCGCGCGCCGGGAGAGGATCTCCGAAAGCCCCAAGGGATCCACCAGCCGCGACAGGCGCGCCTCGAACGCTTCGGAAGAGATCTCCGCCAGGGCCGCCGCATGCGCGAGGTTCTGACGCGCCGTGAGCCGCAGGAAGAGGCTCCGGTCCCCCTCCCCCGCGAATCCCGTGAGAGCCGAGGCGTCGCTGCCGACCACCGCGCGGCCGCCGATTAAAACCTCGCCCGCGTCGGCCGTGACGAGCCCCACGGCGATCCGGGCCAAGGTCGACTTCCCCGCGCCGTTTTCTCCTAGGACCGCCAGCGCCGAACCGAAAGGGACGTGGGCCGAAACCTCCCGCAGGGCCTGAACGTCCACACGTCCTGACAGGGGATCGGTGCGGCGAAACCGCTTCGAGATGCCAAGAAGCGAAAGGCCTGAGGCCACCGCTCCATCATACCCTTGGGGCTTGAGGAAAAAACGGCGGCAGGGCCGCCGGGCGCCGAACGGCGCCAGTCCCCCTTGGGGACTTTTTCCTCAAGCCTTAGAATCGACGCCGGGAGGAACTCTTGGATTTTTCCCAAACGTGCCGAAGGGGTGCCGCCCGTGCGGTGTTGCGCGCCGAGCGCCTGATGCGTCGGGGCGCCAACGCGCTCCTCTCGGCGGTCGGGGGGCTCTCCGACGAGCGGCTCCTCGCCCGGGCCACCCGGCTCCACTGGGACGCGAGCCTCGAGGCCCTGGATCCCGAGCATGCGCGCTCGGGCCTGGCCGACTGGGAACGGGATCTCTACGGAACGCACCTGCCAGCGGGGGGCCCCGTGGCGGTGATCGGGTGCGGCGGCGGCCGGGAGCTTCTGGCGTTGGCGCGGATGGGGCGCACAGTGGAAGGAGTCGACCTGTCGCCCCGTGCTGTCGAGCGCGCCCGAGCCGAGGCGGCCGCGGCCGGGATCGACGCGCCGGTGCATCTTGCAGATATCCGAACGCTGGAACTCTCTCCCCGGCGCTACGGCGCCGTGATCGTCGCGGGGTCGGTCTATTCGTTCCTGCCGGGCGCCGAACGCCGCCTGGAGGTCCTGGCCCGATGTACCCGCGGCCTCCTGCCCGACGGGGTTTTGATTGTGACCTATGAGAAGCGCCGGCCCGACCAGGACCGCTTGGCGGGGCGTCTCATGCGGTGGGCGGCGCGCCTCTCCGCCAATCCCCGCCAGCCGGAGCTGGGGGACACAATCGGCCCCGGCGGGGTGTTTGTCCACTTCTTTACGGAACAGGAGATCCGCGCCGAGGCGGCCCGGGCTGGCCTCGAGGTCGCGCAGATCTCAGGCTCCTTTTCGGGGGCGGCGGTCCTGCGCCCCGCCCTAGACCCCCAGAGCGCACAAAAAGCGCAGAAAAAGGCGGTGTCAGCTTAAGTCCTTTACCGGGCCCTTAGCTCAATGGTCAGAGCAGGGGACTCATAATCCCTTGGTTGGAGGTTCAACTCCTCCAGGGCCCACCGTTGCGCATATGGTCCGTTCCGGACACATGGGTAACAGTTTGTACCGGACACATAGGTTACAGGACCTTTGGGCCGAAGGGGTTGTCCAAAGGTTCCAAACGCTTGGCCT
>SBBH01000176.1 GCA_005239795.1 Planctomycetales bacterium | reverse complement strand
GGAGGCCCCCCGGCAACGCGCCAGGATTCGATGAGCCAAATCGCCTTGGCGAGCGCGACGCCGGCCGCCAGCGCCAGAAGCCCGCGCGTTGTGGGAAAGACGCGCCGGCGTCGCGCTCGCCAAGGCGATTTGGCTCATCGAATCCTGGCGCGTTGCCGGGGGGCCTCCCTTGGACATCATCCATTTGCGGTTCAAGCTGGCGCAGGGGGGAGATTGGCTCGCTCATTTGAAAATCGTCTTCACGGAAGTCCTGCCGGCGGTTTTAGGATTCTCTTTGGGGAATTGGGATTTCACCGGCTGGCGGGTTCCCGCGGCGGTCGCGCTCGGGGGAATCCTCGCGGGGCTCGTCCTGCGGGGGGCTCTTCCCCAGGTGAACGCGATGCGTTCGCTCGCCAGGGCGGCTCCTGACGGGGAAACCCTTCGGGGGGCGTTCCTGTCGATCCTCTGGATCCTGCCGGTTCTCAACATCGCCCGCGGCGGGCCCGGCATGCCGATCCGCTATTGGGCCTATCTCTGGCCGATCCTGGCTGTTGCGATGGGGGCGGGGATCGCGCGCGGCATCCACCGTCCGGGGTGGGGGGCGCGCGTGCGCCTGGCCGCCGGCGTCCTCTTCGTCGGCGTCCTTGGGACGCGCACGGTCCAGGAGATTTTCGCGCGCACGCCATTTGATGTTGCCAAACCCAAGGCCGTGCTCACGGCGATGCCGGTGCTGGGGGCCCAAGGGGGATACGCCGAATACGATCTAGCGAACGCCCTCACTTTTCTGAGCGGCGAGCGTTACGTCTTCGCCCCCTTCGACTATCGCAACCGGATCCCCGGGATCGCCGAGCGCCTGGCGCAGATGGACAGGATCCTGTACCTCTTTCACCGCGACGGCGATTCCCCTGACCGGCCGCGGGCCAGGGCATTAGCGCGCTACCTTGAGGAGCATGGCTGTTCCTACCGGCGGGAGCTCGCCGGGAACGTCGAGATCTACGTCGTCGAGGGGGCCGCGGTCCCTTTAAGATGGCAACGCTGATTTCGGGTTGACTCATTCCGGATCGGTCGATAGGATGCCCGGTCCTCTTTATGTTTGAGAAGACCTATGAGGCGATGTTTGTGCTCGACACCTCGACAAAGCCCCTGGAGGTGCTTCAAGAGGAGGTCCGCCAGCTCCTGGAACGCCACGGCGGGAAGATCCTCAAGGCGGAAAAATGGACCGAGCGGCGCCTCGCCTATACGATCGCCCGGAAGAAGCGGGGGACCTACTACCTCGTGTTTTTTAGCGCTCCCGCTTCGGCCATCGCCCCCTTAAACGGGGAGATCCGCATGCGCGAGGCGATACTGAGGGCGCTCATCCTGGAGAATCCCGCCGGGGAGAAATCTCGCATCCCGACGCCTCCTGAGGAGGGGGACCGGCCGGGCGCGATCATTCGGCCTGAGCGCGACGCCTTCCCCGCCGGCATCGGACATTAAAAAAGAGGATCCATGGCCAGCAGTCTCAATAAGGTGTTTCTGATGGGGAGGCTCACGCGCGATCCAGAATTGCGCTATACCCCGAGCGGCACGGCCGTGGCTGATTTCGGCTTGGCCATCAACCGCGCCTATAAGACCGCCGAGGGAGAGAAGAAGGAATCGGTCACGTTTGTCGACATCACGGTCTGGGCCAAGCGCGCCGAGATCTGCGCGGAATACCTTTCCAAGGGGCGCCCGGTCCTGGTCGAGGGGCGCCTGGAGCTCGACAGCTGGGAGACCCAAGACGGGCAGAAACGGAGCAAGCTCAAGGTGGTTGCCGACGATGTGCAGTTTTTGGGTTCGGCCCAGGGCTCCGCCAAGGGGGAGCCCAAGGGGAATGAAGCCGCCGCTTCAGCCGGGGCGGCCGAGGCCCCTTCCGAAAAGACCCCCATCCCGGCTGACGATATTCCCTTTTAACTATCCATGAATCCCTAACCACTAATCACTTCCCATTATGAGTGAAACCGAGAAAAAGCCCCGTGACAGTCAGACGCGATGCCGGTTCTGCCGGGACCGGCTCGGCAGCGTCGACTACAAGGACGTCACCTTCATGAACCGCCTGGTGAGCGCCCAGGGAAAGATCTTCTCGCGGCGCCGCTCGGGGACATGCACCGGGCACCAACGTTCGCTGCAGCGGGCGGTGAAACGAGCGCGTTTTTTGGCGTTGATTCCGTATACGGGTTGAGAGGGCCCGCGGCGGCCGACCCGCCGACCTGAAGGAGACCCCATGCCGAAGCAGAAACTGCTCCTCACAGGCGACGTCCCCCATCTTGGGAAGGCTGGGGACGTGGTGGATGTGTCGGATGGGCTCTCCCGGAACTTTCTTTTGCCCCGCAAGCTCGCCGTGGCCGCCACCGATCAAATCGTGGCGCGCCGCAAAATGATCGAGGTCCGCCGCGCCAAGAACGCCCAGGCGAAGCGCGCCGACGCCGAGGTCCTGGTCAAGAAGCTCGCCGACCTCACCGTGACGCTCCAGGCGGCCTGCGGTCCCGACGGGAAGCTTTATGGATCGATCGGCCCCCGGGAGATCGTCAAAGCCCTTTTGGCCGAGGGGGTTTCCCTGGCTGTCGACGCGGTGGAATTGCCTGAGCCTTTGAAGGAGATCGGGACGCACACGGTGCCGATCCGCCTGCACGCCGAGGTCTCTTCGACCGTCCGCGTCTGGATCGTTGAAAAATAGGCGGTTTCAGTGGACAAGGCGGCCGCCGCGTCGGACCTGGTCCCGCCCTACGATCCGGATGCCGAATCGAGCGTCTTGGGGGCGGTTCTCGTCAACAATGAGGTTTTGGTCGACATCCTGCCGCTCCTGGACGCCGGCTGCTTCTACCGGCGGCCCCACCAGATCGTCTTCCAGGCGATGGCGGATCTCTACGACCGCCGGCAACCCATCGATTTCGTGACCTTAAAAGACGAGCTCCTGCGCCAGGGGGTGCTCGAGGAGCTTGGCGGCCCGGAGTGGCTCGTGACGCTCGCCGAGGGGGCGCACACCTCGGCCCACGCCAAAGCCCACGCCCAGATCGTCAAGGACAAGTGGATCCTCCGGCGGCTTCAGCAGGCGGCACACGCGGTGCTCGCGGACGTGGCCAAGGACGCGGACGATCCCCACGATCTCCTCGACAGAGCCGAGCAGAGGATCTTTGATATCTCGAAGGATCGCCGCGGGGACGCCACAGTCGCGATCAAGAACATCCTCCACGACGTCTTCGCCCAGATCGAGCGGGTGCAGGCGCGGGGGAGCCGCCTCATCGGCCTCTCCACCGGTTTTTACGCTCTGGACGAGCTCTTGAACGGCCTGCAGAACGATCAACTCATCATCGTGGCGGGGCGGCCCAGCATTGGAAAGACCACCTTCGCACTCAACATGGTGGAGAACATCGCGGTCAAGCAATCGATTCCGGTCCTGATCTTCAGCCTCGAGATGAACCAATCCCAGATCGCAGAGAATCTCCTCTGCATGCACGCCCGGATCGACGCCCACAAACTGCGCCAGGGGCGCCTGAGCGACGCCGACTTCACGAAGTTGTCGCTGTCGGCCGGCAAAGTGGCCGAGTCGCAAATCTATATCGACGACACGCCGTCACTCTCGATCGCGCAGTTGCGCGCCAAGGCCCGCTATGTGAAGCACCGCCATGGCATTCAGCTCGTCATGGTCGACTATCTCCAGATGCTCGAGGGGGGGAGAGCCCGCGCGGAGAACCGCCAGCAGGAGATCACGGAGGTCACGCGCTCCCTGAAGATCATGGCGCGCGAGCTGTCGCTCCCTGTGGTGGCGCTGTCGCAGTTGCGCCGGGCGGCCGAAGAGCGTGAGGGGCACCGGCCGCGCCTTTCCGATCTGCGCGAATCCGGCTCCATCGAGCAGGACGCCGATGTCGTGATGTTCTTAAACCGCGAGGACTACTACGACCGCGAGAAAAATCCCGGCGTGGTCGAACTCGACGTGGCCAAGCAGCGCAACGGCCCCACCGACCTCGTGAAGCTCGCTTTCCTGAGGCAATTCATGAAGTTCGAGAACCTCGCAGCACAGAAGCCCCAGGAAGTTCCCTTTTAAGACAAATACCAAATACCAAAAACCAAACAGCCAGAAAATGCCTACTGCTGAAACCGGAAACGCCACCAGCCTGTTTGGGTCATTGGCGTTTTTGGGGGGACGGAGGCGATGGGCGCTATTGGCGGCGATGTTTCTGTCGACTTCGCTCGCGGGGGCTCCCGAAGGGCTTCCGATCCTGTCGGTCGAGTTTCGCGGAAACGACATCCTTGCGGGGTCGTACCTGGCGGGGCGCGTGCGCCTCGCCAAGGGAGCGCCGTTTTCGGAGTCGGATCTTGACGCGGCGGTCAAGGACCTCTACGCAGTCGGGATCGCTCAGGTCCGCCGCGAGATTGTTGAGGAGCCCGGCGGTGTGCGCGTCATCCTGCATGTCACGGAGAGCGTGGTCCTGGACGCTGCACAGCAGACCGGGTGCCCCGAGAAAGTCTGGCTCTCCGTCATGGAAGAGAGCGGCCTGGCGAGCGGCCGGATGGTCTTCCGCACGGACCTGGCGGAGGTCAAGCGCAAGCTCTTGAAGGAACTTATGGACAGGCGTTACTACAAGGCATCGGTCCGGGAGGAGATCCAGCCCACGTCGCGGGGGGTCGTCGTGACGTTTCATGTCGACCTAGGGCCCAAGGGGCGTGTGGTGTCGCTCCGTTACGAGGGGAACGAGGGGCTCTCCGCCGGGAAGATCAAGAAGCGCGCCCCTGTCGACACGCGCGCCCGCTTCCTCTTCTTTTTCGGGGGCGTCTTCGATCCGGACGCCTGGGAGGCCGATCTGGCAAAGATCGCGCAGTTTTACCAGGAGGAGGGGTGGCTCGACGCCCGAGTGGAGGGGAAGATCGACATCTCTGATGACGGCCAGAAGATCCGCCTGACGGCCAAGATCACTGAGGGAAACCGCTACACGCTCGAGGCGCTCGCCATCGAGCAGAAGGGGGTCGTCCTCCCCGAGGAGACGCTTCGCGAGAAGATGAAGAGCCGGGTGGGGGAGCCTTACGTCCCCCGCCAGATCGACGCCGACCTCGACAAAGTCAGGACCCTTTTCTGGAATGAAGGGCACTTCCGGGCCAAGGTTCTGAGCCAGCCGACCTTCGATTTCGAGAAGAAGCACGCCTCGGTCACGATCCTTGTCGATTCGGGGCAAAAAATTTTCCTGCGGAATTTCGACTTTCGCGGCAACGACTTGACGCGCGACAAGGTCCTCCGGCGCGAGTTCTACGACGTCGAGCCGGGAGGGCTCCTCAAGTGGGGCAATATCCACGAGGGGGCCAAGCGTCTGGGATACCTCAACTTTTTCGAGCCGGGAAGCATCAGGCCGCGCGTCCAGGACACGGAGGATCCCAACAAGAAGGATGTGGTGATCGACGTTGAGGAGGGGAAAACCGGCAACTTCTCCTTCGGCGGCGGCGTCACGAGCGACGACTCGGTCTTCGCCAGCATCCTCTACCACCAGCGCAATTTCGATCTCTTACGTCTCGGTGAGTTTCCCTTTACGCGCGGGGGCGGCCAGGACCTTACGATCAGTCTCCAACCGGGGACGCGCCTGACGCAGTATCAGCTCTCCTTCCACGAGCCGTGGCTTTTCGACTACCCGGTCGGGTTCGGGTTCGACCTCTATTTACGCCGGCGCCTCTTCGACCTCTATACCGAGGAGCGCCGCGGCGGGTCGGTGACCTTGAGCCGGCGCATCACACGGCACTTCACGGTGGGGACGACCGTGAAGCCGGAGCGGATCGGAATTTCCGCGATCGAGCCCGAGGCCCCTCCCACGATCCAGAATGCGCGGGGGACGACCCGGATCAACAGCGTGACCCCCTTTTTCACCTGGGACCGCCGGGACAACCCCTACGTTCCCACCGAGGGGATGCGCCTCGAGGGGGCTTACGAGGTGACCGGCGGCCGCCTGGGAGGCGTCGATTTTCAGAAGGTGACTTCCGAATGGACGGGCCACATGCCGGTGCATGAGGACCGGTTCGAGCGCCGGCATGTCTTCTCGGCGAGGCTTTCCGGCGGATGGGTTGAGGAGTACTCCCGCACGGAGGAGGTGCCGATCTTCGAGCGGTTCTTTGCCGGCGGCGCCACGACGATCCGCGGGTTCGATTTCCGAACGGTTTCCCCTCGCGAGAACGGCGAGGAGGTGGGCGGAAACTTTCGGATCCTCTCGAACGTCGAGTACTCGTTTCCCTTGATGGCCGAGGAGGAGATCTTGCGCGGGGCGGTCTTCGTCGACCGAGGTGTCGTGTCGCCCCGCATCCATCAGCATTGGGAAAATGATTTTCGGTCCTCCTGGGGCGTGGGACTGCGGATCCGGATCCCCGGCCTCACGCCGCTCCCGGTCCAGCTCGACTTCGCTTGGCCCCTGGAAAGCAAGGAGGGGGACCGGCGGCAGGTGTTCAGCTTCCTCCTGTCAGGGTTCTTTTAGGGCTTGCCCGGCCGCACCCCCCCCGGCTAGCATCATTCCCCTATGAAAAAACAGATTTTGATCTGTGCAGCGGCGTGCGGCGTCGCGTTTGTCGGCGCTGACCTGTCGTCCCTGATGGCGGCGCCGAGCGCTAAAGAGGCTCCCCTCCGGATCGCCGTTGTGGATATCGATAAGGTTCTCGATGGTTGGAAGAAGGCCCGCGAGGAAAGCGTCCGGCAGGACGTCGAGGAGCAGGCGTTCATGGCCGAGAAGGCCAATCTCCAGAAGGAGGTCGAGGCGCTGGATCAGGCGGTCAAGATCCACAATGGGAAGGCCAAGCAGGACAAGGAGCAGGAGCTGGAGACCAAGAAGCGCGCGTATATTGCCCACTGCTCTGTGGAGGGGGGGCGGCTCAACCGTCTGAAGGCCGAGTTCTTGGCCCGGTCGTACCGCGGCATCAGCGCCGCTGTCGAGGCGTGTGCCAAGCAGGACGGGATCGACCTGGTGTTCGTGACGGAAACTCAACCGGAATTCGCTGGGGGCAAGGACCACGACGAGATGATGAAGAATTTCCGCGACTTCCAGCAGGGGATTGTCTTCCACAAAATCCTCTATGCGCGCGCGGATCTCGACATTACACAGAAAGTTCTCGATCACCTGAACGCGGCGGACAAGTCCAAGTAGGGGGGTCCGCGATGGAAATCCCGCTTGCGGACTTGGCCGGAAAGGTCGGGGGGACCCTGGAGGGCGGCCCCGGGGATCTTTCAATCCGGGGGGTGGCAGGCCTCGAGGAAGCCCAGCCGGGCGAGATCGCGTTCGTGGCGAATCCGAAGTACCTGCCTCTTGTCCAATCGACCCGCGCGTCAGCCCTGATTGCAGGGCTTTCCGATCCCGTCAAGGGGATTCCTGTCATTCGCGTTAGGAACGCCGACCTCGCCTTTTCGGAAGCGGCGACGCTTTTCGCCCCCCCCTTGCCGGTTCCTCCGGCCGGCATCCATCCGACCGCGGTTGTGGACAAAACCGCGCGGGTGAATCCTTCCGCCAGCGTCGGTCCTTACGCTGTCATCGAGAGCGGGTGCCGGGTGGGAGATCGCTCGGTGGTCGGCGCCCATGTCTACCTCGGGGCCGCCTCTTGTCTTGGGAATGACTGTCGGTTGTATCCGGGGGTGATCGTGCGCGAGCGCGCCGCGATCGGCGATCGCGTCATTCTTCACAGCGGGGTCGTCATCGGCGCCGACGGGTTCGGCTACGTCACGGAAAAGGGGGTCCACACGAAGATCCCTCAGTTGGGGACCGTTCAGATCGACGACGATGTGGAGATCGGCGCCAACACGACCGTGGACCGCGCCCGATTCGGGAAGACCTGGATCCAAAAGGGGGTCAAGATCGACAACCTGGTCCAGGTCGCCCACAACGTCGTGATCGGCGAGCACACCCTGGTGGTGGCGCAGTCGGGATTCTCCGGGAGCGCGCGCGTCGGCCGCCATGTCGTCCTCGGGGGACAGAGCGGGGTACTGGGGCATCTTTGGGTAGGGGATGGCACCCTGGTCGCGGCGCGCAGCGTCGTCACCAAGGACGCCGCTCCGGGGTCGCGCCTGTCGGGGAATCCCGCGGGGCCCCATGAGAAACAGCAGAGGATCCAGGCCCTCGTGCGGCGACTCCCTGAGATGCGGGCCGCGATCCGGGAACTTGCGGAAAGGATGGACCGCCTTGACAAGGCAACAGCGCACCATCGCGCGTGAGGCGGTTTTGGCCGGGGTGGGGCTCCACTCCGGCGAAAAGGC
>SBBH01000218.1 GCA_005239795.1 Planctomycetales bacterium | reverse complement strand
CCGCCGTAACGGTGTAGGCCGATGAGAATTCCGGCAGCGCCTTTTAGGCGCTTGCGGGGGGTGTAGAGGCGGTAGGGGACCCTCAGGGGAACCTCAACCGCTCCCTCGGTGGATGAAAAATTTTCCTTCCAGGCGTCTCGCTCAAGCACGGGGGGGGGAGGCGTGCGCTTTATTCTTCCTCTTCTTTTTGGGGCGCTGCGGGCGGCGCCTCGCGCGCCTCGGGGGGATCCTCGGCCGAAATGGTCCCCAGCGCCTCCTTGAGTTTTCGCGTGATCCGCTCGACGCCGGAGACCGATTCGTCGTAGATAAAGGTGAGGCGCGGTGTGTAGCGCAGGATCGCGCGCTGGCTCACGAGCTCCTGGATATGACCCCGCGCGTGCTGGAGGCCGCGCAGCGTTGTGCGGATCTGACCGGCGTTTCCCAGGATCGAAACATAGACGGCGGCCCGCTGGAGGTCGGCCGAGGGCTTGACCCCCGTGATGGTGATAAATCCCATCCGGGGATCCGCAAGCTCGTACAGGATGACCCGGCTGATCTCCTCCTTGAGGAGCGAGGCGACGCGTTCCAGGCGCCTACCCACGTTTTTTTCCTCCTGGTTTGGTCGGCCGGGGACGCCGCCGGCGCCGCAGGGCCTCGTGGCGTGTCATGTCGCACCCGAGCGGCGTGACGGTGACATGTCCCTTTACGAGCAACGCAACGTCGGTGGCTTTCTCGCCGTTCGTGGGATGGGGCTTCTCGAGGAGCCAGTAGTAGGGGCGCCCCCGCGGGTCGCGGCGGCGCACGAAGTGCCCTCCAAACGGGACCGACCGGCTCTGCGGGGCCCAGCGCACGGCCTTGAGGCGCGAGACGCTCCGGTCGGGAAAGTTCACGTTGTAGACGAGTCCCGGCTGGACCCCGTCGGCCAGGATCTCCTCCGCTAGGGTCTTGAAGCGCCGGGCGATGGCGTCGAAATCAGGCTGGCGCCCCCTGCGCATCAGGGCCGAGACGGCGAAGGCCGGGAGCCCCTCGATCGCCCCCTCAAGAGCCGCTGAGACGGTGCCGGAGTAGAGGACGCAGACGCCGACGTTCGCCCCGTGGTTGATCCCCGAGACCACGACGTCAGGGCGGTGTTTCATGAGGTGCGCCAGCGCCAGCTTTACGCAGTCGGCAGGGGTGCCGTCGACGGCGTAGGCAGAGCCCCCTTGGCCGAAAGGGACCTGGCGCACGGGGATGGCGGTCGCGGTTGAGATCGCATGCCCCCCGGCGGAGCATTCCCGCATCGGGGCCGCCACGGTGATCTCGCCCCATGGCGCAAGCGCCGCGTAGAGAGCCTGGATCCCTTCGGCGTGCAGGCCGTCGTCGTTTGTGAGGAGAATGCGCATGGGAAACCCTTGCGAGGAAAGCGCAAGGCTATCCGAAAACGGCGCGGCGGGAAAGGCGCGAAGAGCCCCAAATCTGCTGTCGCGTAAGGCGCCGTGCGGAAATAACTGATAAGTTGTTTTTGTACGAATCCTAACACTGTATAAAAACAGTGTCGGACCGCAGGCACGGTCCGGGAAAGGAACGACCTCATGCGTCGAACGATCCTGGCGTTGGGATGTCTGGCAGCGGCTTCTCTTCCTCTACTGGCCGGCCAGGGGGGGAAGATCGGCTGGAAAGAGGATTACGACGAGGCGCGGGAGGGGGCCCGGAAATCGGGGAAGCCTCTCATCATCTATTTCACGGCCGAGTGGTGAGGGCCGTGCAAGAAGCTGGACGCAGGTGCGTTCAGCGACGAGAAGGTGGTAGAGGCGTCCAAGAAATTCGAGGCGGTGATCTCCAACGAAAACGCCGAGCTTGAGCAGAAGTTCGCGATCGCGGAATATCCCACCCTGCTTTTCGTGAATGCTGAGACGGAAGAGGTCTTGGGAGAGCTCGGAGCGCGCTCGAGCGAGGAGGTCGTCAAGCAGATGAAAGCGATTCTCGAGAAGGTGGGGCAACAAGGCGGGAAGACGGAAAAGAAAAACGAGAAGAAGAAAAAGAAATAGCGGAGGGCTCCATCGCCGAGACGATCCGCCTGGGAATCGTCCCTTATCTCAACGCCCGGCCCCTCATGGTGAGGCGGTCGGGCGTCCGGTTTATCGAGCGGGCGCCTGCGCGGCTCGTGGGGGAACTCTCCCGCGGCCGCGTCGACGCGGCGCTCTTGCCGAGCCTGGCGTACGCCCGCGACGAGAAGCTTTTCCTGGTGCGGGGTCCCTGCATCGCGAGCCGCGGTCCCGTCGGATCGGTGCGCCTCTTTTGCCGGAAGCCCCTCGTCCGGGTGCGCCGGATCGCGGTCGACCCAGATTCCGTGACGTCCGTTGGGTTGCTGGAGATCCTTTGCGCACGCGTCTGGGGAATACGGCCGCGCCTGGTTCCGGGTAGGGGCGAGGCGTTGGGCCAGGCCGACGCGGTTCTCTGGATCGGCGACGCGGCCTTGCGTGAGCCTTCTTTTTTATGTGTCCGGATCGTGGATCTGGGGGAAGCCTGGACCGCCTGGACCGGCCTCCCGTTTGTCTACGCGCTCTGGATGATGCGAACTCCCGAGCCGCCGCCGGCGCTTCTTTCGGCGCTTAAAGGGCTGGCGCGGGGGCTTTCCTCCCGGGCGGAGTCTGCGGCGCGCCGGGAAGCGCGCCGGGGGGAGTTCACAGAGAAGCACCTTCGGCGCTACCTTACGCGCCGGATCCGCTACCGCTTTGGTCCGGCCCAGGCCCGGGGCCTGGCGCGCTTTTATGCGGAGGCGCATCGGCTGGGGTTGGCGGGGCGCACGCGGCCACTTGTGTTCGCCGATTCCGGCCGGGAGATACGTGCGGCTCGATGAATTAAAGGAAGGCGTCTTCATCGCCGGAACCGACACCGGCGTCGGGAAAACTGTGGTGGCGGGGCTCGCGGCGCGCGCCGCGGTCGAAGGGGGGCGCCGTGTCGCCGTCATGAAGCCGGTGGCTTCCGGGGGCCGCCGCCGGGGCGCTGCCTGCGTGAGCGCCGATGCGGAGTTTCTTCTCGCGGCCTGCCGCCGGGAGATCCCGATGGCCCAGGTGAACCCCTTTTGTTTCGAGGCGGCACTTGCGCCCCCCCTGGCGGCGGCACTGGAGGGACGCGCGATCTCATGGGAGGGGATCCTCGAGGCGTATGGGTTGCTCAGGCGCCAAGCCGATTTTCTGGTGGTGGAAGGGGCAGGCGGGGTTTTTAGCCCCGTGGCGCAAGGCCGAACCTGCCTGGACCTGGCGCAGGTCCTCAAACTTCCCCTTTGGGTTGTGGTCCCATGCCGCATCGGGATGATCCATCAGGCGGCCTCAGCGCTTCTGGCGGCACGCGCGGGAGGGAGGCCGGCCGCCGGCTTTGTCGCCAGCGGCATCGCTTCCGACCACCCGCATTGGGAATGGGATGTCCACGAGATCACGCGCCAGACGGATGTCCCGTGCGTGGGGAGGGTCCCACGCCTGTCCGGCGAAGTCGTCGATCCGGCGTCGCGTGCTTTCCCGTCCGGCCCCCTCCTGCGGTCATATTTTTCTTGAGGGGCGGTTTTTGGCTGATACACTACCGGGCTCGTTCACAAAATGAACCGGAGGTGGGCAGATGGCGCAGGCGACGGCGGCCGGATTGAAACTCCTCGAGACCCTGGTGCGGGCGGATCTGACCGCGGCCGAGGCGCTTGCGCTCCGCAAGGAGATCTACACCGAACGCCGCAAGCGCGAAGCGCTTGAGGCGTGGCTGGCTGAATCCAGCAAGCCCCGCGACGGGGACCGCGCGGCGGCGGCGGGGCTCGCCCTCTGGATCGCCGGGCGCACCCAGGAGGCGGCCGAGACGGCGCGCGGGGCCGTGCGCCATCCGGTGGGGGCTTATGTCGCCGCCCGGGCCTCTATCGAGATCGGAAAAGCCGATGAGGCCGTCGAGATCCTCAAAAAAGCCGGCGGGCTCGAGTCGGACTCGAGCGAACTCCAGCTTCTGTATGCCGAAGCCCTGGTCGAGTCCGGAGATCTCGATGCGGCCCATGCAGCCTTGAAGAAACTGCAGTCCCGCCACGACCAGCGCGGCGAGTACCACTATGTCTACGGTCGCTACTACGAAAAGACCCGTCAGCCCGAGGTGATGATCGAGGCGTACGAGCGCGCGGTCCAGTTCGAGCCGGAGAACGCCCGCGCCCTCTTCCGACTGGCCCTTTTCTACGATCTCTACGGAGAGGATGAGAAGGCCCTGTCGCTTTACGAGCGCTGCGCGGTCTTGAATCCCACGCACGTCAATGCCCTAGTGAATCTCGGGATCATCTACGAGGACCGCGGCGACTACTTCCTGGCGATCGATTGCTACCGGCGGGTCCTAAAAATCCATCCGACCCATGCGCGCACGATCCTCTTCTTGAAGGACGCGATCGCCTCGACCTCGATGTACTATGACGAGGAGCTCCGCAAGGAGCAGGAACGCCGCCGCCAGCTCTTGGCGACCCCGATCGCCGAGTTCGAGATGTCGGTGCGCGCCCGCAAGTGCCTCGAGAAGATGCAGGTCTCGACGCTGGCGGATCTCGTCCAGAAATCGGAGAGGGAGCTTCTCTCTTACCGGAATTTTGGCGAGACGTCATTGCGCGAGATCCGCGACCTCCTCCAGCAGAAGGGGCTGTCGCTGGGACAGAAGATCGAGCCCAAACCCCTCACCTGGTACGAGATCATCCACACGCCGGAAAGGGACGATCGTAAGGAGATGCTGGAGAAGCCCGTCGCGGTTCTGGGGCTCTCCGTGCGGAGCGCCCGTTGCCTGGCGCGCCTGCGCGTGCGGACCCTCACCGAGCTCACGAGAAAATCCGTGAACGACCTTCTCGAGGTCCGGAATTTCGGGAGGACCTCGCTTTCCGAGATTCAAAAGAAGCTTTCCGGCATGGGTCTTTCGCTGAGGTCCGAATCGGACGTGGTTTAGTCATTGATGAGATTCCTGAAAGTTTTGACCTGGTTGGCCCTGTCTGCCGGGGTTGACCGGGCTTGCGCTCAAGAAGGCTCCGGTCTCCCGAAGGAGGGCGGATCGGACCTCTTTTGCTCGGTGAAGGTCTCTGGTCTTCTGCAGGTCGTCAAACCCAATGGAGATGTCATTCGAGAATTTCCCGTGGGGGGGGTCCGTACCTTGCGCCCATCTGGGGAAAGCCGTCTCTTGGCGACCTTGTCGGGCGGCCGTGTCGTGGAGCTGGATCTTTTTGGGAACGTTCTCTGGAGCCTGCCTGAACTTCCCCCCGGGCAGGGCGGGCCCGGGCGCGGGAAGGAGATCACCTGCGCTGACGCCCTGCCGGGCGGCCGTCTCCTCATCGCAGCCTGCTCTCCCCGTCCCGAGGGGGGGAGTGCCTGTCATGTGATGGAGGTCGATCGGCAGGGAAATGTTTTTCGTGAACTGCGCCTGAGCACGGAAAAACCCGGTTTCCGCTGGATCCGCGGCGCTGGAGCAGATCGCCTCCGTGTCTGCCCCTTGATGGAGCCTCCCTACGAGATCACTTGGGACGCAGAGGAGCGCCGCCAGATCGCCCAGTCTGCGTGTTTGGATCTCCTTGAGCTTCCCGACGGACATGTCGTTTTGTCCAAGCCCCGCACGATTTGGGAAGTGGACGAGAAAGGGGAGACGGTCTGGTCGGCGAACCATCCGGAGCCTGGACAATTGCTTCTTTTACGCAGCGGAAACATACTGGCGGCGTTTTGTTGAGGGAACAAAGCGGTCGAGTTCGACCGACAGGGGACGGTTGTGAGAAAGCGGCCCCGGATCGCGGGAGCGACGGTCTATCTCGAGAATGTTCCCAAGGCGCTCTGGGAAAATCCCGCCCGCGAGGGGGAAGAGTAGCGGGCGAATTCTTCCCTGGTCTCAGGATAGACTCTAACCATGTACAGCTTTTTGCGCGGGCGGATCGTCGAAAAGCTCCCGACGGAACTGGTGCTCGAGGTGGGGGGCGTGGGGTATCAGATCCGCGTCCCTCTGTCTGTCTCGGCCGCCCTCCCCGAGTCGGGCGAGGTCCTCCTCCATACGGTGTTCGTCGTGCGCGAGGACGCGCAGGTCCTTTACGGTTTTGACACGCGCCAGGCCCGCGCCCTTTTCGCGCGGCTTTTGAAGGTGACGGGAGTCGGGCCGCAGATGGCCCTGGCGATTCTCTCCGGCGGAGCGGTCCGCGAGATCGAGGGGGCGTTGCGCCGGCGTGACGCCGCATGGCTCACCGCGATCCGCGGCGTCGGCGAGAAGACCGCCCAGCGTCTGGTCATGGAGCTTGCGCAAGCCTATCCCGAGTCGGGCGCCGAGGTGCCCGCCGCGTCCCATGACGCCGTCGAGGCGCTCCTGTCTTTAGGGTACGAGCGCAAGGAGGCCCAGCGCCGGGTCGCGGCGGCCGCCAAGAAGCTCGGTCCCGACGGCCCGATCGGCCCGTTGATTCAGGAAGCGGTCCGTGGCAGGATGCGCGGCTGATGGCCTCGCGCCCCCTCTCTCCCGCCGCCCTGGAAGACGAAAAATCGATTGAGCGGACGCTGCGCCCGGCGGGATTCGACGAGTTCGTGGGGCAATCCCGGATCGTGGCGAACCTCCGGACCTACCTCGACGCCGCCCGCGCGCGCCGCGAGCCTCTCGATCACGTGCTTCTCACTGGCATGCCGGGGTTGGGGAAGACCACCCTCGCCCGGATCCTGGCCCATGAGATGGGGTCGAATTTCCACGAAACCTCCGGGCCTGCGGTGGAGAAACCCAAGGATCTCGTGGGGGTGTTGTCGTCGCTCGAGCCCCACGACATCCTCTTCATCGACGAGATCCACCGCCTGCCGAGCGTCGTGGAGGAGTATCTGTACCCGGCGATGGAGGAGTACCGAATCGAGATTTTTATCGACAAAGGGCCCGACGCCCGATCCGTGCAAATCACGGTGGCTCCCTTTACGCTCGTGGCGGCCACGACGCGCGAAGGGCTTTTGACGTCGCCGTTTCGCTCGCGCTTCGGGGTCTTCGAGAAACTGGAGCCCTATCCCCCGGCGGACCTGGTGAAGATTCTGGCGCGCTCTTCGGGGATCCTGGGGGTGGATCTCGCGGCCGAGGCCGCGGCAATCGTGGCGGTGCGCGCGCGGGGGGTCCCCAGGCTCGCCAACCGCTTCCTGCGGCGGTTGCGGGATTTCGCGCAGGTGTCGGGGAGCTCGCGCGTGGACGTCAAGACCGCCGAGGAGGGGCTCGCGCGGCTGGGGATCGACGCGCAGGGCTTGGATGCCGTCGACCGGAAAATCCTCGCCTGCCTGGCGCGCCACGACGGTCAGCCCGTGGGGCTCTCGACCGTCGCCGCCGCCATCGGCGAGGAGGAGGATACGATCGAGGAGGTCTACGAGCCGTTCCTGATCCAGAGCGGCTTGTTGGAAAGGACTCCGCGCGGGCGCCTGGCCACAAGCAAGGCGCGGGAAGCGCTGGGAGACTCAGGGAAATCTTTATTTTAAAGAACCACATCCCATGTTTAGGTCATTGACGTTTGTCTGCTTGTCTTTTTGTTTGGTGTTTGCCTTTTGTTGTTTGGTGTTTTTTGGTTGACGATGTCTCGCCCACGCAAGGGTCGGGGACGGGTGCTCCTGGCGCTCCTGGGCATCGGATGGTGTTTCGCCTTCGTCTCGTGCGTGCGCCGGGACCCGTACGAGGACCGTTATCTTGAGTTGGCGCCGGTCTACGAGGCTCCTCCCGTCATCCGCGTGGCGGTCGCGCGCAAGGTCCCGGCCGCCGAGATCTCCTGTTCGGACCGCTACACCTTGAAGGCGATGCCAGGGCCGGTGACGCTAGAGGAGGGGCGTGCGCTCGCATCCGTCACGGTGAAGGCCCGCCGGGACCAGTTGAGCTGGCGAGGCGAGCTTTTGCCCGTGCGCGAGGTGTTCATCTCGCCGCATGACCCGTGGCTCGGCGCGGTCTCGGTCGGCCAAACGCCCTACCGGGGGGAATTGCGCGTCTTCACCGAGGACGACGACACGGTCACCGTCGTCAATCACCTGGATCTGGAGGAGTATCTGGCCGGGGTTTTGGGGAGCGAGGTCCCCCTCGACTGGCCGGTCGAGGCCTTGAAAGCCCAGGCGATCGCGGCCCGCAGCTACGCGCTGTTCCGCTTGCGCACGCAGGCGCCGGGATCTCCGTTCGACCTCACGGCCGGGACCGATTCCCAGATGTATAGCGGCGCGCGCGACAAGCTTTCCGCCACGGCGCGCGTCAAGCTCCGGCAGGTCTCGGAGGAGACGCGGGGACTCGTCCTCACCTTCGCCCACCGGATTTTTCAGGCGAACTACCATGCGATCTGCGGGGGGCATACCGATCCGGCGTGGCTCCTGGTGGGGGGGGAGGAGATCACCCCTCTGCGGGGCGTCCCGTGCGAGTACTGCCGCGTGGCGACGCGTTTGCCTCAGGTCAGCGCGCGCTACCGCTGGCGCTTCGAGATGCCGGAACGAGAGTTGCGCCAGAAACTCTCCGCTCTTCCCGGTTGGGCATGCGATCCGGGCTGGCCCGTCCGCAAGATCAAGCCGTTTCCCGTCGGCCCGGGGGGGCACGCGGGGCAGGCCGAGGTGGCCGCGGGGCCGACGACGGTCCTGGTGGAGGTCCCCAAGCTCCGGGCCGCCGTAGGAGGGGAGTCTTTCCTCTCTTCTTCTTTTGAGGCGCGCCGCACGGGCGAGACCTTCACGTTCGAGGGG
>SBBH01000070.1 GCA_005239795.1 Planctomycetales bacterium | reverse complement strand
GGAAGGTGTGCTCCGAAATAGCATGCTTGCGGCACGTCTCGGCCACACCCACCGTCTCCCCTTCCCGCAGGATCTCCACGATCTGCTCGGCCGTCTTCCACTTCTTCATCCCACCCCTCCTTCCCGGCCCAGCCTACCAATTCCCTGGACCAGTTTGAGGGGGCAAGGTCATCCCCGCCGACTTCCTGGAGATTCACGATCTCCCGGATTCCGGGATGCGCATAGATGTGATGACTGCCGCTGGTTCGAGCCAATTTGAATCCATATCCCTCCACGAGGTTTCGGAAATCGGAAAACGGAACATTCCGCATCTCCCCGCGAGCCAGTCGCAGAAGAAACTTCTTTCGATTCATCGAGTTTGAGAAAGATACAATTCGCGGTCATGCGCGTCGCGGTCTATTACCGCAATTCCGATGTCCGGATCGAGGAGCGGCCTCGCCCGAGGCCCGGTCCCGGCGAGGTGCTGGTCCGGATCGAGGCGTCCGGGATCTGCGGCTCCGACGTCATGGAGTGGTACCGGATCCAGAAGGCGCCTCTCGTGTTGGGACATGAGATCGCGGGAGTCGTTGAAGAGGCGGGCGCCGGCGTCACGGCCTATCGTCCGGGCGACCGTGTTTTCGCGACGCACCATGTCCCGTGCGGAAGTTGCCCGCGCTGTCAAAACGGCCACCCCTCGACCTGTGAAACCCTGCGCACGACGCATTTCGATCCGGGCGGATTTTCCGAATTCGTCCGGGTCCCGAAACTTCAGGTCGAGAGGGGGATCTTGAAGCTTCCGGATTCGATCTCCTTCGAAGAGGGGTCGTTCATCGAGCCGCTGGGATGCGTCGTCCAGGGGCACCGGTTCGCGAAATTCAGCTCAGGGCGCTCGGTGCTCGTGATCGGAAGCGGCCTGGCCGGGCTTTTGCACATCCAGCTGGCCAAAGCCGAGGGGGCTTCGAGGGTGTTTGCGACGGATCTCGTCGACTATCGCTTGAACGCTGCCCGGCGCCTGGGGGCGGATGCCGTTTTCAAGGCCTCTGACGACATGCCTGAAAAACTGCGCGCTGCCAACGGCGGACACTTGGCGGATCTTGTGGTCACCTGCGCGGGCGCGGCGGGGGCGATCCAGCAGGGACTGCGCTCGGTCGAGCCGGGTGGGACGGTGCTCTTTTTCGCGCCGACGTCGCCCGACACCGAGATCCCGATCCCCTTCTGGGACCTTTGGAGAAATGAGATCACGCTCATCAACACCTATGCCGCCAGCGGCGAGGATCTGATTTCCGCCATGAACTTGATCCGAGACAGAAAGGTGAAAGTGGCTGATATGGTGACTCACCGACTGCCGCTCTCAAAAGCCCTTGAGGGATTCCGCCTGACTGCGGAACCGAAAGATTCACTAAAGGTTATTCTTTTTCCTCATCAAGGCGGATAGATGCAGTTGTTCACTGTTTTTGTTTTTATTGGGATTTGGGATTTGCCCGTGGCGTTTCCATGCACAAGTTAGTTCTTCTCCGCCACGGGCAAAGCACCTGGAACCTTGAGAACCGCTTCACGGGGTGGACCGACATCGATCTCACGGAGCATGGGCGCTCGGAGGCGAAGGCGGCGGGGGAGCTCCTCAAGAAGGAGGGGTTCTCTTTCGACATCGCCTACACGTCGTACCTGAAGCGCGCGATTCATACGTTGTGGCTCGCGCTCGATGCGATGGACCAGGCCTGGATCCCCGTGGCAACCTCCTGGCGCTTGAACGAGCGCCACTACGGGGCCCTGCAGGGGCTGGACAAGGGCCAGACGACCGCCCAGTACGGCGCCCAGCAGGTGAAGCTTTGGCGGCGCAGTTTCGACATCCCGCCGCCCCCCTTGCCGGAGGGGGATCCGCGCTTTCCCGGGAACGATCCGCGCTACGCGCGCATCCCGCCGGAGGAGCTCCCGCGCACGGAATCCCTGAAAGACACCGTGGCTCGCTTCCTTCCCTGTTGGCAACGCGAGATCGCGCCCCTCATCCAGGCCGGCGGGAGGGTCTTGATCTGCGCACATGGGAACAGCCTCCGGGCGCTCACGATGGAGCTCGACCGGACGGCGCCGGACCAGATCGTGAATCTCAACATTCCGACCGGGATTCCCCTGGTCTATGAACTCGACGAGAACTTGAAGCCGATGCGCCATGATTATCTCGGAGATCCCGAGGCGGCCCAGCGCGCCGCCGAAGCGGTCGCCCGGCAAGCCGATCAGAAGTAGCTGTTATCCTCGGGCGAGTTCCCGCGCTTTGCGCAGATTGATCTTGCCGGTCCCCAGAAGCGGGATCTCGGGAGTTTCCTTGAAGTTTTCGGGCCGGGGGAGCCACAGGTTGGGAAGCCCTGCTCCCGAGAGTTTCTGACAGACCTCGGCCGGGTCGAGCGTCCCCTTGCGGTAAAGGACCACGATTCGTTCCCCCTTTTTTTCGTCCGGGACGGAGGTGACGCAGAGGGGAGGGTTCTTCGGCTCGTCCTGGCCGTCGCTGGGAGCTTCGCTCAGGGGAGGCTGTGCGTTTTTCGATTCCGCGATCGCCTCCAGGATCGCCTCCTCGATTTTCCCGAGCGGCACCATTTCGCCGGCGATCTTCGCAAACCTCGCGAGGCGGCCCGTGATCGTGAGGAACCCGTCCTCGTCGAGCTTCGCGATGTCGCCGGTGACGTACCAGAGATTCGTGGATCGTAGATCGTGGTTCGTGGTTTGTGGTTCGTGGTTTGAAAGAAGGGGGGAGCAGGAAGCCCCCGGGAGGTCCACAAGGACTTCGGCGGTGCGTGCGGGATCGTTCAGGTACTCCCGCATCACATTGGGGCCCTTCACGAGAAGCAATCCTTCCGTGCCGGGAGGGAGGGGGGTGCGGCTCTCCGGGTCCACGACCCGCACCGAGATGCCGGGGAGGGGCTGGCCGATCGTGCCGGGCTTGTTCCCCACTTGGCGCCGGCGCCCCCCTTCCTCCACGTCCGGGATGTTGAGAGAGACGACGGGGGCGCACTCGGTGCAGCCGTATCCCTCGAGCGGCTCGACGCCGTATTTCTCGGTGAACTCTTTTCGGATAGGTTCCGTGAGTTTCTCCGCGCCGACCGAGACGCGCCGCAGCGTCTTGAAATCCTCCGGGGGGACGCGGCGCAGATAGGACGACAGAAATGTCGGGGTCGCCAAAAGGATTGTCGCGCCATGCTCCCGGGCCAGCCGCCCGATGGTTTTGGCATCGAGGGGGTTGGCGTGATAGACGGCCGCGATTCCCGCGACCGCCGGAAGCCACAAGGTCGCCGTGAACCCGAAGGAATGGAAGAAGGGGAGGACCCCCAGGACGCAGTCGTCCTGCGTGAGGGTGAACACCTGGCGGAGCGACTCGATGTTGGAGAGCACGTTGTGGTGGGTGAGGACCACGCCCTTGGGAAGCCCTGTCGAGCCGCTCGAAAAGAGGATCGTTGCGACCGCGTCGACGTTGCCCAAGTCCCCGTCGAGAAAAATCCTGGCCGCCCACCCGGCCGGAAGCACCCGGCAGAGGACATATGCCGCGGCAGCCCGGGTCTTGGGGAGGGCCGTGACTTTCTCCTCCAGGAAGATCCGTTCGACATTCTCCCAGGGGAGGTCCGCTCCGAGTTTTTCGAGAAATGTCTTCGAGGTGACGACGCGGCGGATCCGGGCCGTCTGGATCGCGTGCCGGAACGCCTCAGGGGAAGCGGTGTAGTTGAGGTTGACGGGGGTTTTCCCCGCGAAGAGGGTCGCGAGGTTGGCGAGCACGCCCCCTGCGGAGGGTGGAAGGAGGATCCCGACGTTCTCTGGGGACCCCGCGTCCCGCGGGGCGAGCTTTCCGTAGAGGGATTTCTTGAGGAGGATCGCCCCCACGAGCGCGTGGCCGAAGGTGAGGCGCTGGCGGAAGGAATCGGCGGCGAATGGGCGCTTCCATCGGCGCTTGGCGGTGCGCAGAAAAGAAACGGGGATCGGTTTCTGATCATATTTGCGCAGTCCCGAGGCCTCCGTCGAGAGATCCTGGACGGCCTGGTGCACGTCAAACGCCGTGGCCGTCGAAGGGAGCCGCGCGCCGAAAAGGACCGTGACGGGGTAGCGGAAATGCTTGGGCCATTTGAAGAGGAAGCGCCCCCCCTCGAAGCTGAAGAGGCTTCCCCAGACGCCGTCGAGGAAGAACGGCACGATGGGGGCATCGAGCCCCTCGACGATCCGCTCGAACCCCCGGCGAAATTTCAGGAGGTTTCCCGTCCGCGTGATCGACCCCTCGGCGAAGATGCAGACGATGTGTCCCTTTTCGATCTCGCGCCGGGCTTCGGCGAGCGATTCCACCGTCTTGCGGGGGGGATCGGTCGCCGCGATCGGGATCACGTGCATCCGCCGGAAGAATCCCCGGAGCCCTTTCGCCTCGCAGAACGGGCGCCACATCATGAAGCGGACCATCCGGCCGCTCGCGGCTGCGACGAGGAAGGCGTCCACCCAGGAGACGTGGTTGCAGATGAAAAGGCCCCCGCGCCGCGGGATGTTCTCGTGGCCGATCGTGCGGATCCGGTAGATCGTGTTGGTCAGGATCCAGACGACAAGCCTCACCAGGAAGTCCGGCAGCAGCCACACCACGTAGGCCGTTCCGGCCAAGGTCACGAAGGCGAGCGCCAGGAAGATTTCGCGCGTCAGAAGGCCCAGGCGGTTCGAGGTCAGGATCGCCAGGGACCCGGCCAGCATCGCCGCGAAAGAGAGGATGTTCGAGAAGCCGATGAGGCGTCCTTTTTCCCCTTCGGGACTGCGCTGTTGCAGGAGGGAGGAGAGCGGGATGAGGTAGAACCCCGAGGCGGCGCCCAGAATCGCCAGGTCCGCGATCGTGCGCACCGGCCAGCCCGCCACGAGGCGCGTCTCGGGCCCCGTGAACACCATGTCCAGGGTCGCCAGCCCCATCCCGATCGCCCCCAGCGGCACGAGGCCCAGTTCGACCCTGCCCCCCGAGAGCTTTCCCGCTAGGACCGAGCCCGCGCCGACGCCGACGGCCAGGATCACGGCGAGCGAGCGCGCTTTGTCCTCCGGAAGTCCCAGGACGTTTGAACCGTAGATCGGCAGGAGCGACAAGAAGACGGCGGCGATGAAG
>SBBH01000254.1 GCA_005239795.1 Planctomycetales bacterium | reverse complement strand
GGGGGGGGGGGGTGG
Source organism: Planctomycetales bacterium (assembly GCA_005239795.1). Classification (GTDB taxonomy): domain Bacteria; phylum Planctomycetota; class SBBH01; order SBBH01; family SBBH01; genus SBBH01. The sequence continues at coordinate 4,488 of SBBH01000254.1, read as the reverse complement.
GACGCGTGATCATGGAAGCACCTTTTCTAGGCCGTCTGGATGCGCTGGACCTTGGTGGCTTGCAACCCCTTCTGCCCCTGCGCGACCTCGAATTCAACCTTATCACCTTCCGTCAGAGCGCGAAATCCGCCCCCATGGATGGAGGAATAGTGAACGAACACGTCCTCGCCGTTCTCCTGGGCGATGAAACCGTATCCCTTTTTCGCGTCGAACCACTTGACTGTTCCTGTCGCCATAAGAGCTCCTTCCAAAAGAGTGTCCTACGATTTCATCGACCCGGCCGCCTTGGGCTCCGCCGCCTTGCGGCTGAGCTTGACGCGGCCCTGTTCGTCGATCGCCAGGACCTTGACGTTAAAAGTGTCGCCCGGTTTCACATGGGCGTAGATGTCTTTAACGAACGTGTCGGAAAGCTCCGACACGTGCACAAGTCCTTCCTGTCCCGGCAGGAACTCGACGAATGTCCCAAAATCCTTGATGCCGGTGACCTTCCCCTTGTAAATCTTCCCGATCTCAGGGATGGCGGTGAGCCCCTCGATGAACTCACGGACCTGCCGCACGGCCGGGGCTTCCCGCGACCAGATCGTGACAGACCCGTCGTCCTCGACGTCGACCCTGGCGCCGGTAGTGGCCTGTAGCTCGCGGATCGTGCGCCCGCCGGGGCCGATCAGGAGGCCAATCTTCTCCGCCGGAATCTTGATCCGCTCCAAGCGCGGCGCATGGGAGGACAGCTCCCCCTTCGGACGCGGAAGGGTTGCCAGCATCGTCTTCAAGATCTCGAGGCGAGCCGAGCGCGCCTGGTTCACGGCCTCCTCGATCAGGGAGATCGTCAGGCCCGCGATCTTAAGGTCCACCTGCACGCCGGTCACTCCCTGCTGAGTGCCGCACACTTTAAAATCCATGTCGCCGTGATGGTCCTCATCCCCCTGGATGTCGGTGAGAAGGCAGTATTGGCTCCCTTCCTGAATGAGCCCCACCGAGATTCCGGCGACCGGCCGCTTGATCTGCACGCCGGCGTCCATCAAGGAGAGCGTCGCCCCGCAGGTGGAGGCCATGGAGGTGGAGCCGTTCGACTCTTGGATGTCCGAGACGATCCGGATCGTATAGGGGAACTCCTCGTGGGAGGGGAGAACGCCGCGGATCGACCGCTCCGCCAGATCCCCGTGGCCGATCTCGCGCCGCTTCGGACCGCGGTTCGCCCAGGTTTCGCCGACGGAATAGGCCGGGAAGTTGTAATGGAGCATGAACGTCTTGAAGGTTTCCTTGCCCAGCCCCTCGATCCGCTGCTCGTCGAAGCGCGCCCCGAGGGTTGTGACGACCAGGGCCTGCGTTTCGCCGCGCGTGAAGAGGGCCGAGCCGTGCACGCAGGGGAGGACCCCCGTCTCGCAGGTGATCTGGCGCAGCTCGTTCCACTTGCGGCCGTCGACGCGGCTCTTCCGGCTTAAGACCTGGGCCCTGAAAACATGGGCATAGACAGCGTCGAACGCCTCCGCCAGGACGTTGGCCGGCAGGTCCGGCTGTCCCTTCGCGAGGTGCTCGGCCGCCTCGTCCTTGAGCTTGGAGAGATACTCTTTGCGCTCGAGCTTCGTCACCTTCATCGTGAAGAGTTTTTCGATGCGGCTCCCGACGAGCTTCTGGATCGCCGCGCGGGCCTCCTCGAAGCCGATGGGGGGCTCCGGGATCTCCTGCTTGGCAACCCCCGCCTTCTTGACGAGCTCCTCCTGCATGTCGATCAGGTCCTGGATCGCCTTGTGGCCGAATTTGATCGCTTCGATGAGATCGGCCTCCGGGATCTCTTTCGATTCCACCTCGATCATCACGATCTTGTCGCGCGTACCGGAGAGGATCATGTCGAGCGTGCTCTCTTCCATTTCCTGGAGCGTTGGATTGATGATGAACTTGTCGCCGATCCGGCCCACGCGAAGAGACCCCACCGACTGCGCGAAGGGAATCGACGAGATCCGCAAGGCCGCCGACGCCCCGACCATCGCCAGGACATCCGGCTCGTTCTTCTGGTCGGCCGAATAGACCGCCGCGGTGATCGCCACCTCGTTGCGGTAGCGGTCTGGAAAGAGGGGCCTCAGGGGCCGGTCGATCGAGCGGGCGGTCAGGGTCTCCTTGGTGGTGGCGCGCCCCTCCCGTTTGAAGAACCCCCCGGGAATCTTCCCGGCTGCGTACATCATTTCGCGGTAGTCGACAGTCAAGGGAAAAAAATCGATCCCCTCGCGGGGTTTCGCACAGACGGCCGTCGCTAGCACCACCGTATCGCCGTAGCTCACCCAGACGGCGCCGTCGGCTTGCTTGGCGATGCGCCCCGTTTCAAACGTAAGGGTACGCCCGCCGATTTCGCGAGAAACTCGGACGGCGCCCATTACTTGCGTAGCCCCAGCTTCTTGATGATTTCCTGATACTGGGTCCGGTCGGTCCGGTGGAGATATTTTAAAAGAGACGAACGCTTTCCGATCATCTTCAAGAGCCCGCGCCTGGAGGCAGTGTCCTTCTTATGGGCCTGCAGATGGGTCGACAGGAGGTTGATCCGGTCCGTGAGGAGGGCCACCTGGACTGGGGCTGACCCCGTGTCCGTCTCGTGAATGCGGAACTCCTTGACCCTTAAGGGTTTACTCGCAGTACTCGTTTCCATAACACCACACCTTTCTTTTTTTTATTTAGGGAAGATGGTAAGGAGAAAAAGGCCGGCTGTCAATCCCTCACTGGCTCTGCCACCTCTTCGGCCACGAGCTTGCGGCAGGCCTCGAGGAGGTCCCTTTCAACTTCCTCCCGGGCGATCTCATAGATCATGACGAGATCGTCCCGAATTTCGGACAGGGATTTTTCGGCCGTGATCCCACGCCAGATGTCGGCGGCGACGTCGTTGGCGAAGAAATGCTGGCGCCGCCGGTGCGGCACGATCGCGATCGCCTGGGCCCCGACGATCTGGTGCGCGCAGGAGGGAGTGGGGCGAAGGCGGGTCTCGAGCGTCAAGGGGATGGGGGGGTTCGATGCCATGGCTTAGGATTCGCGCAAGTTATTCCGCACAGCGCCTTAAAGGTGGTCGTGGACCGTCGCCGGCGCCTGGATCTTCACGGCCTTCTTGTTCGAGACGACGCACGGCTTCGCCTTGAACTTGGGGCGCCCCGCGATCGAGATCTGAAGCGGCGTCGAGGCGGGCTTGGTGGTCTGGATGATGTCGCCGGGGGCCAGCCGCATGAGGTCCGACACCGTGATCTGGGTCTGCGCCAGATATACGACGATCTCCACCTGGCTGTCCGAGAGCGTCGTCGCGATCGCGCGCGCTTCCATCCCGCCGGCGCGACGGCGCATAAAATTGTAAATGTTCTCCAAGGCAAAGGACGGCATGATCGGCTCGATCACGGTGAATGGGATGCAGATGTTCATCATCCCACGCGATTCCCCCATGGAGATCTCGAAGGAGATCAGCACCACCACCTCGTTGGGGGGGACGATCTGCCGGTACTGGGGATTCGACTCCATTTCCTGCAGGGAGAAACCGATCTCCTTGATCCGCGACCAGATGTTTTTGAGCTGGGAGAGCATCAGCTCCGTAATCTTGCCGACGATCTTCTGCTCGATGTCGGTCAAAGGGCGGTCGGGGATCGACGTCGTGCTGCGGCCGCCCCCCAAGAGTCGGTCCACGATCGGGAAGATGATCGAGGGGTTCACCTCCAGGATGATCTGCCCTTCCAGGGGAGGAGCCTGCACCAGGGCGAAGCACGTGGGGGTGGGGAGGTTCGCGGTGAACTCGGCGTAGGTGAGCTGGACGATGGAGGAGAGTTTCACCTCGACCACGGAACGGAGGTAGCCCGACAGCGCCCCCCCGACGTTCCTGGCGAACACCTCATGGAGGTTCTCGAGGGACCGCATCTGATCCTTCGAGACGCGTTCCGGGCGCTTAAAATCGTAGGGGGCGAACGCCCCCGCGGATTTCTGCGCGTTGTCGTCGGGATCCTGCCTGGAAACAGCGCTGACCAGGGCTTCGACTTCGGACTGTTGGAGAGTGTCAGCCATCTGCCGCCTCCACTATTGAAACCCGGCGCGGCCTCCCTGTCAATCTCTGCGCCCGTGACGGCGGGGCGCCGCCGTCAGCACCCGTTCCTGTTCGCGCGTGAGCCCCGTCTCACGCGCCATCGCCTCCCAGTAAACGGCGTCCCATTCCAGGCGGTCCAGGATCAGGAGCCGCCTTTCTTTTTCCTTTTCGAGGCGCTCGATCCCCGCCCGATGCGCGTCGATCTCCCGCCGGAGCTTGACGTTCGTCACATGGACGCCGTAGAGGGGAATCGTATCGGGCGCGAAGACCGCCCAGCAGAACCAGCCAAAGAGGGCCGCGACGAGCGTCGCTTTCCTAAAATCCCACACCTCGTCCTCGAGGCCCAAAATCTTGGCCAGCCGGTTCTTCTCATCATGGGCGCGAGCCCGGATCCTCGGAATGGGGATGGAAGGCGCCGGCGGTGCGGCCTGTCGAGCGCGCACAGG
>SBBH01000023.1 GCA_005239795.1 Planctomycetales bacterium | reverse complement strand
GTGTCCCCATCCTCGCTTTCCGTCCCATCGGCAGCCTCCTTTCTGGCTACCAGATAGATCGGATCAGCGCACCTCACCACTTTTGGGATAATTTCTAAGAGCCCATACTGTCGCCGTCCGCCAGAGGATATCCCCGGAGAAACTCCGCCGCCGTCAGCAGCGTCCCCCCTTCCGGACGCAAACGCAGGATCTCAAGCTCTCCCTTTCCCGCTGCGACGCGAATCCGCCCCTTCTCGACGCAAACCTCTCCTGGTGCTTTTCCTTTCCTCTCTTCCTCTCTCCCTTCCCGATCCAACACAAGAGCCGCCTCTTCTACCATCAGGAGCATTTTCCCACGTTTCGGATGATTCCATTCCGTCCAGGTCCCCGGCCAAGGCTTGAAGGCCCGGACCTGGCGCGCGATCGCCTCGGCGGGCTTCCCCCAATCGATTCTCCCATCAGCCTTCACGAGCTTCCGAGCGACCGTCGCGCCCGCTTCGTCCTGCGGGATTTCCTTCAAGGTCCCAGCCCCAAGCGCAGCGAGCCCCTCAAGCGCCAGCGCCGCCGCCGCCTTGGCCAATCGAGCTTGGAGGGCCGGCGCGTCATCGTCCGCACGGATCCCTTCCGATCGCCAAAGGAGGATCGGACCGGCGTCCATTTTCTCGACGATGCGAAAAAGCGTGACGCCGGTTTGGCGATCGCCGTTCGCGAGCGTCCAGGGGATCGGCGCCGCGCCGCGATGTTTCGGAAGAAGCGACGGATGCAAATTCCAGATCCCCGCCTTCGGGATCTCGAAAAGAGCCCGCGGCACCTTTTTTCCGTAATCGACGGTGAAGCCAATCTCAAAGTTTTTGGCGCGAACGGCCGCCAAAAACTTTGAGTTTTTGAGATCGTCGATTGGGCGACAGGGAACGCCATTTTCATTCGCCCACCGAACAACGGGAGAAACAACGGCCTGACCGCGCCGGCGCCGCGGCGGATCGGGCGGAACCACAAGGTCAAGCGCATGGCCCGCCCGATGCAAGGCGGCGAGCGTCGGCACGGCAAAAGCGCCGTTCGCCAGGCACAGGATCTCCATCGAAAGATTTTAGCCTTGAGAGCTTGTCGTGTCCGGAACAGTTTGGGAGGGTCTCCCCATGGGGCCGTTTCTGACGCTCGGTTTCCTCGCCAGCGCGATCTGCATGAGAGCCACTGCAGGCCCCGTTGAAAAAACGGGCGCTCTGTTCCTGGACCGCTATCTGGACGCCGGGGTGCAGGACTCCGCGGCCGACCGGGGGATGGCCGGCCTCGTGCGCACCTTCCAGGCGGATCTGGCGTCCACCCAGCACTTCTACGGTCCCGAAGGAACCGATGAATGGGTGGAGCGGACGCAAGAGCTCCTCGCCACATGGGAGGCGGCTCTCGGCCGGCTTCGTTTTTCGGATCTCGGCCCCCAGGGACGGATCGGCTACCTTCTCCTGAAGAACCACATCCGTCGGGAGCGTGTCGGCCTCTCTCGGTCCGCGGAATCGCTTACGGAGCTAAAACCCCTTCTCCCTGGTTTTGACCTCGTCGCGCGCCTGATGCGAGACCACCGCCGGCGCTTCTTTCCTACGGGAGAGGCGGCGGGCGCCGTTCTCGCCGAGATCCGGAAATCCGCCGAGACGGTTCTTGCCGAGACCCGCACCGCTGGGAAAAGGACAAGAAATTCCTATCGCCCGAGAAAGCTCACCGCACGCTCGACAGGACGAACGCTCTGGTGAAGGAACTGGCCCAGTGGTTCAAAGAAAACAAGGGGTACACGCCGGACTTCGCCTGGTGGACGGCTTCGGGATATGAAGCGGCCGACAAATCCCTGAAGGAATATGCCGCGTTCCTCGACAAGGAGATCGTCAAGCCCTCGCAAAAAGAGGAAGCGGAGCTTGTCGGACACCCGATCGGCCCAAAAGCGCTTGTGGAAGACCTCGCCCACGATCTCGTGGCCTATTCCCTCGATGACCTGCTTGCGATCGCCGAGAGCGAACGCACCTGGTGCCTCGCCCGGTTGAAGGAAGCCTCGAGGGAGCTCGGGTTCGGGGACGATTGGAAAAAAGCGCTCGAGGAAACAAAAAAGCGGCACGTTCCCCCCGGCAGGATACGGGAGCTCATCAATGAGTTCGCGAACGAGGCGCTCGCCTTCGTCAAATCAAAGGACCTCATGACGGTGCCGCCCCTCTGCAAGGAGATCTGGCGGATCGAGATGATCGGCACGGAAATCCAGAAGATCATCCCCTTTGCCTGCTACAGCGATAACGCCATCGGGGTCGCCTACCCCGCCGAAGAGATGGAACACGACAGGAAGCTGATGGCTCTTCGCGCCAACAACATCCACTTCTCGCGCGCGATCGTCCATCACGAACTCATCCCCGGACATCGTCTGCAGGATTTTATGGCCCAGAGGATCCGCAGCCACCGGCGGCTGTTCGACACTCCTTTCTTTGCCGAGGGATGGGGACTCTACTGCGAGACGCTCTTTTGGGACAAGGGATGGGCCCGTGACGCCTATGACCGGATCGGGATCCTCATCTGGCGGATGCACCGCTCGGCCCACATCACCCTCACCATCAAGTTTCACAGAGGGGAAATGCTCCTGTCAGAGATGGTGGATTTCCTCGTCGATACTATCGGCCTCGAGCGACCGCACGCCAAAGGAGAGGTGCGGCGTTCGATCGGCAAGTGTGGCTCCCCTCTGTACAAGGCCTCCTATCTGACGGGGGCGCTGCGGATCCGCGCGCTCCACAAAGAATGCGTCGAATCCAAAAAGATGACCGACCGGGAATTCCACGACCGGCTCTTGACGTATGGCATGATTCCGATCGAACTGATCCGGGCCGATCTCTTAGGGCTTGAACTCACCCAGGAGTTTAGTCCGCGCTGGAAGTTCTACGAAGCCAAGCTCAAAAAAGATTAACAGGGTGTCTCATGCTTGAACCGAACAGGCTACATGGGGCGCGACAATCCGGATCTAGAGGGACCGCCCCCCCTCTTCGACC
>SBBH01000222.1 GCA_005239795.1 Planctomycetales bacterium | reverse complement strand
CGCAGGGAACGACACTCCCCCCCATGGCCACGACGTTCCGGACAACATTGGCGGCGCCGCCCAGCCGTTCCTCTTCGCGCTGGACATGCAGGACTTGGATCGGGGCCTCTGGCGAGATGCGACTCACGTCCCCCCAAACATAGCGGTCGAGCATCAGGTCCCCCACCGTCAGGAGGAGGGGACGCCGTTTGTTCTTCAGGATGTCGACCGGGCTCAGAGATCGTTTCTCCGACGCAACAGGCATGGGAAACATTCTACGTGTTTCCGAAATTGTTTGGGATTTGGGATTTGGGGTTTGGGATTTTCTCCAGAGGGCGCGTCTTCCACCGCCGGTAGTGCCAGATCCACTGGTCCGGATGCGCCCGGACGAAACGCTCGATCTCGCCGTTCATGCGGGCGGTGAGCTCCCGGCGGGCCTCGGCCTTGTCGGCCGGAAGGCCGTCGATCGGCACGGGAGGGGCCAACACCGCGACAAATCCCCCTCCGTCGCGGCGCACAAAAAACGCCGGGATGATCGGCCGGCCAAAGCGCAGCGCCAGGGCCGCCGCGCTGTCGTAGGTCGAGCAGAGCCGGCCGAAAAACGGCACGAAGATCCCCTCGCGGCGCGCGTCCTGGTCCACAATGAGCGCGACGTTTCCCCCGCGCGCGAGGTGGCGCGCCAGAGTGAAAAGCGCCCCCTGCTTGTCGACGACGCGTTGTCCCAAACGCCGCCGCCACCGCTGGATCCGCCGATAGAGGAAGCGGTTCTCCTGAGGACGCGCCACGGACATCAAGGAGATCCCCTGATGGGTGAGCATCGTCGCGGCCAGCTCCCAGTTCCCCAGGTGCGCCGTCACAAGGATCGCGCCTTTCCCGGAGGAGACGGCCCCCCACGCCGCGGGATCGGCCTCCAATGCGACCCGTCGCTTAAATTCATCGGGGTCCTTCAAGCGCCGAAGAAGCCGGAATGATTCCACGGGCACGAGCGCGGCGTTTTCGAAGCACCGCCGGACGCAGAGATCAATCTTGGCCTCCGGCCACCGCGGAAACGCCAGGCGCAGATGCGCCCGGGCGCGCGCGGGGTAATGCTTCCGGTTGAAAATCATTCGCCCCAATCCGCGCGCGAGCACCTCGGCCGCACGTTCGGTCAGGCAGTTCGCGACCCACTCGACCAAGACCGCCGCGGCGAACTCCGCGGCGTCACGCGCGAGGATCCGGCGTGCCATGCCCCCCCCCGACCACCGACCGGATCTTTGCCCAAAGCTCGTCGATCTGCCCCTTGACGATCTCGAATCGCACCCCCAAAACCCAGATCGGGATCCCCCCGCGGTCGGTAAGAAAACGGATTTTGACGGCATCCTTCTCTGTAGTCAGGATCACCTGGGCGTCAGCGCGCCCGGCTTCCTGGCGGATCCGGTCCAGGTCCCGCGAACGGTAGCGGTAATGGTCTGGATAGATCCGTTCGCCGACGACGACCGCCCCGAGCGACTCGGCCGTCCGGCGGAACGCCGCGGGATGGCCGATGCCGCTCGCCAAGAACACCTTCTGGCCGGCAAGCTTCTCCGGCGGCCCCACCTCGTCCCCCGCCGGCGTGCAGAGCTTCACCGGCCTGTGGACCGCGCATACGAGGCTGGAGGTCGTGTAGAAAGCGACCCTATCCATGATCCCGTCCAAGACGCGCGGCAACACTGCGTCGGAACGGGTCAGGATGACCGCCTGGGCCCGCGCCAGGGCTGAGAGCGGCTCGCGCAGTTTTCCGCGCGGCAGAAGGTGCTCCCCGCCAAAAGGGTCCAAGCTGTCGACGAGCACAATGTCGAGGTCACGGTGCACCCCCCAATGCTGGAAGGCGTCATCTAAGACCACGCAGTCGGGCGAGTGTTCGCGGATCCCTTCCATTGCCGCGCGGAAACGGTTGGCATCTTGGCGATGGGGTACTTTCGGAAGGGCCTCCGCCAGCAGAATCGCCTCCTCGTTCTGGAGCTCGTCGCGCCGGCCGTAGCCGCGGCTGACGATCAAGGGACGTTTGCCCAACGCCACGAGCTCCCGGCAGAGCCATTCGACTGCGGGGGTCTTCCCTGTCCCTCCCACGGTGAGATTCCCGATCGAAATGACGGGGCAGGGAAGATGCCGGGCCCAGTGCGGCCATCGCCGGTAGGCCCGCTCGCGCACAAACAATCCGGCGCGATAGAGGAGCGCCGCCCCTCCGGCGACCCCGCGCAAAACCCCCCGGGCCACGCCCCATCCGGACCAGCGCCTCTCCAGGGAGGAAGCGCCGCCCCAGACCAGATCCGCCAAGGCGATCTTCATCCGCTGAGCCGGGGGAGCTTCATCCCCCGGGGGAGTTTTCCGGAGCGCGCCTGCTTCATGAAGCGGCGGATGTCCGCGAACTGCTTCAAAAGGCCGTTCACCTCCTGCACAGTGGTGCCGCTTCCGACGGCGATCCGCCGGCGCCGGCTTCCGTCGATGATCTCAGGGGCCTTCCGTTCACGCAGCGTCATCGACTGGATGATCGCGCGCGAACGGGCGATCTGTTTCTCGTCCAGATCCATCGCGCCGACGCCCTTCGGCATCCCCGGAATCATCCCCAGAAGATCCTTGAGCGAACCGAACCGCCCCACCTGTTCGAGCTGGTCGAGCATGTCCGCCAGGTCGATCTGGGATTTCTTGAGCTTCTCCTCCATCTCCCGCATCTTGTCGAGGTCCACGGAGGCCTGGACCGTCTCGACGAACCCGACGATGTCCCCCATCCCCAGGATCCGTGAGGCGATCCGCTCTGGGTTGAACGGCTCGAATCGGTCGAGCTTCTCGCCCGTCCCCACCAGACGGATCGGCTTGCCCAGAACCGCCTTCACGGAGAGCGCCGCCCCGCCGCGCGCGTCGCCGTCGAGCTTGGTAAGAACGATCCCGGTGAGCGCGAGCCGCTCTCCGAAGGACTTGGCGGCATTGACGACGTCCTGTCCCGCCATCGCATCCAGGACCCAGAGGATTTCCTGGGGCTTCGTGTCGTGCGCGATCCGAACGAGCTCCTCCATGAGCGGCGCATCAATGTGCAGCCTCCCCGCCGTGTCGAGGATCACCGTGTCGCAGCCGAGCGTACGCGCTTGGGCGAGGGCGGCACGGCAGACCCCCGCCGGGTCGCCGGACTCCTGCGCGAAAACGGGAATGCCGATCTGCTTCCCCAAGGTCTTAAGCTGGTCGATCGCGGCGGGGCGCTTGACGTCGGCACCAACCAGAAGCGGTTTTTGCCCCTGGGAGGCGGCAAATTTGGCCATCTTCGCAGAGGTCGTGGTCTTCCCGGCCCCTTGCAGGCCCACCATCATCCAGACGGCGGGGCTCCCCGCCCCTTCGACCGCGCGCGCCAAGGACGGCACGGCGGGCCCCAACAGCGCCACCATCGCGTCATAGACCACCTTCACGAACTGCTGGCCCGGCGTGACGCTCGAAAGCACCTCCTGGCCGGCGGCGCGCCGGGCGATATCCTCGACGAACTCCTTGGCGACCTTGTAGTGAACATCCGCCTCAAGGAGGGCCTTGCGGATTTCGCGGGCGGCCTCCTGGACATTCGCCTCGGTGAGATGCCCCTGGCCGCGGAGCCTTTTGAAAATCTCTTGAAGACGGCCTGAAAGAGCATCAAACATAAAAACACCAAACACCAAAAAATAAACACCAAACAAAAAGAAAAACGCCAAACAGAAAAAAACGGCGTGTGAAGCTCGTCCCGGGTTTCGTTTGGATTATTGTTGTTTGTCCTATGGGCGTTTGTTTGGTTTGGGCCGTTTTCCTTTTGACGTTTCTATTCTTCATCCTTAGTTCGTTCGATCCGGGCCCCCAAAGCGTTCAGCTTTTTCTCGATCGACTCGTATCCTCGGTCGATGTGGTAGACGCGTTGGATCTCGCTCGTGCCTCGGGCGGCCAGCCCCGCCAGGACAAGCGCGGCGCTGGCGCGCAGGTCCGAGGCCATCACCGGCGCCCCGCGCAGCTCCTGCACCCCCTCGATCACGGCAGTCGCCCCCTCCTTGCGGATGCGGGCCCCCATGCGCCCCATTTCGGCGATATGCATGAACCGGTCGGGGAAAATCCGCTCTGTGACGAGGCTGATCCCGTGGGTCAAGGCCAGAAGCGCGATGAACTGCGCCTGGAGATCGGTCGGAAACCCCGGATAGGGAAGCGTCGTGATGTCGGCCGGGCGGATCTCCGCCGACGGAATTACCCGACAGGAGGCGGCCGCCATCTCCACATGGATCCCCATCTGGGACATCTTGTCGACGACCGCCGCCAGGTGCGCCGGCCGGCATTTCTTGACCTCGATCGAAGAGTTGGTGATGGCGCCGGCCACGAGAAACGTCCCTCCCTCGATCCGGTCGGGGATTACGTCGTGCACGGCGCCGTGGAGCGACTCGACACCCTGGATGGTCACGATGGGGGTCCCGACCCCTGAGATCCGCGCCCCCATGTTGTTCAGACACTGCATAAGGTCGTGGATTTCCGGCTCGCATGCGGCGTTGATGATCGTGGTCTTCCCCTCAGCCAAGACCGCCGCCATGACGACGTTGGCGGTGGCCAAGACGCTCGAGCCGTTAGCGCCGGCGAGGTAGATCTCCGTCCCCTTAAGCTGCGTCGCCTCGGCAACGACATACCCATCCTCGATCTCGATCCGGGCGCCCAGGGCTTTGAGACCCTTCAAGTGCAGATCGACGGGACGCGGGCCGATGACGCACCCTCCCGGGAGCGAGACGCGGGCGCGCTTGCGGCGTGCCAGGAGCGGCCCTAAAACGCAAAACGAGGCGCGCATGGTCTTCACCAACTCGTAGGGAGCCGTGTCGGGCTTCTCGTCGGCGACATTGAGCGTGATTTCGCCGGCGGGATTCTTACTCGACGTGACCCCGAGAGCTCCCAGGATCTTGAGCATCGTGTGTACGTCCCAAAGGTCCGGGACATTCTTGATGACCAGGGGCTCCGTCGACAAAAGCGCAGCCGCCAGGATCGGGAGTGCCGCGTTCTTGGATCCCGAAATCTCGACCGCGCCGCGGAGCGGCCGCTGTCCCTCGATCACGAATTTATCCATGGAGCGCCCCCCGGCGGGGGCCCATCGTAGCATGGCCGCCGACCGGGACGGACGAAATCCCGGCCGCGACGGCGCGGGGCTTCCCGGCGAAATCAAAAAAAATCTCCAGCCGCGAAAACCCTTCGCTCGCAAGAAGCGAGGCGACCTCTCGGGAGCCCTCCTCGTCGATCTCCACGAGAAGCGTCCCGCCCGGGGCGAGCTTCCCGCGGGCCCCTCGGGCGATCCTGGCATAAAAATCGAGCCCCTGCGGGCCGCCGTCCAAGGCCAGGCGCGGCTCCCAGTCGCGCACCTCTGGGGCGAGCTGGGCGATCTCGTGCGTTGCGACATACGGCGGGTTGGCAACCATGAGGTCAAAGGAGCCTTCCCCCGCGGGGAGCGCTGCGAACAGATCTCCCTCGTAAAACTCGACGCGCGCCGCGAACCCCAAGCGCGCGGCGTTGGCGCGGGCGATCTGGAGAGCTTCCGGAGAAATATCTGTGGCCACGAAGCGCGCAGCCTCCGGCGGGAGCGCCTGGGCCAGGGCCAGCGTCACGGCGCCGCTTCCGGTGCAGAGTTCCAGAATGTGACCAGGACTTTCACGGCCGCCGCGCGAACGCGCCAGGCACCGAAACGCTTCCTCTACCAGAAGCTCCGTCTCGGGACGGGGCACGAGGCACCCGGGCCCCACCGCTAGGTCGATCCCCGCGAACGAACATCTCCCGGCGATGTAGGCGAAAGGCTCCCGCGCGGCGCGGCGCACAAGCGCCGCTTGAAAGGCGGACGCGACACCGGCCGGCACGGCCTCCCGTTCGAGGTAAAGATCCGCCCACGGCCGACCCCAAGCGTGCGCCAGCAACCGTGCGGCCTCGCGTTCAGGGGCCTCCACGCCGAAGGCCACAAGACGCCGGGCCGCCTGTTCTAAGAGGTCGCGCGCGCTCATGCGTCCTCGTCCTTCCCCTTCTGGACCGGGAGCCCCAGCCGAAGCTTGCGGTCGTACTCGGCAGTGGCCGAAAGAAGCGGGTCCAGCTCCCCCTCGATGAGGCGGTCGAGCTGGTAGAGCGTCAGGCCGATCCGGTGGTCGGTCAACCGGTTCTGCGGAAAATTGTAGGTGCGGATCCGGTCGCTCCGGTCCCCAGAGCCGATCAAGCCCCGGCGCACCGATTCCATCTCCTCCTTGCGCTTCTTCTTCTGCATCTCGAAGAGCCGGGCCCGGAGGATCCGCATCGCCTTGGCGCGGTTCTTGTGCTGGCTGCGCTCGTCCTGGATCGCCACCACGAGCCCCGTCGGGACGTGCGTGATCCGGACGGCCGACTCGGTCTTGTTGACATGCTGGCCCCCCTTGCCGCCGGCGCGGTAGGTGTCGATCCGGAGGTCCTCGGTGCGGATCACGAACTCCAGTTCCTCCACTTCCGGAAGCACGGCAACGGTGGCGGCCGAGGTGTGGATCCGCCCGGCCTGCTCGGTTTCGGGGACGCGCTGGACGCGGTGCCCCCCCGACTCGAACTTGAGCAGGCGATAGGCCCCCTCCCCCTTCACGGAGAGGACCACCTCCCGAAACCCCTTGAGCTCCGACGGGGTGGCGTCGACGATCTCGGCTTTCCATCCTTTGGCGTCGGCATAGTGCTGGTACATGCGGGCCAAATCGCCCGCGAAAAGCGCCGCCTCCTCTCCGCCCGTCCCGGCGCGGATTTCGATCAGTACGTCGCGGTCCTCGTCGGGGTCGGACGACAGGAACAGGTTCTGAAGCTCCTCGACCTGGCGGCGCTCGCGCTCCTTCAAGGCGGCGAGCTCCTCCTCGGCCATCCGGCGCATTTCGGGATCACGCTCCGCCGCCACGAGCCCCTCGGTGGCCCGGATCTCCTCCCGGATCGCCAGGAGTGCTAAATAAGGCTTCACCGTCCGCGCAAGGCTCCCCCGCTCCTTGGCGGCCCGGCCGTAGGCGGCGGGGTCCTTGGCGATCTCAGGCGAGGCCAGAAGCCTTTCGAGCTCCTCGTACCGGGCCCTCATCTGATCCAGCTTGTCGAACATGGCGCGCTCGCGAAAAAATATCCCCCTGGGCGCGCAGGCGCCGGGGGGGGGAAAGGACGTAGAGCCCTAAAGGGCCGTGCGGAAATAACTTCCGCGTTTAATGGAATGGTTCGCGGGACAAGAACGAATATCGCGGGGGTTTTTCACGAGCGGCATTTTCATAACCCCTTTCCGCACGGCCCTTTTATATAGGATTCGCGCGAAAAAAGCAGAACAAAAAAACGGGCGGCATCAAAACGACTCATGGCAATAGACCGTTGTTATTGTCGCGCGAATCCTAAGCCTTTTTCTGGGTGGCCGACGCCGCGGAGCCCTTGGCGTATTTGCGTTGGAACTTCTCGATCCGCCCGGCCGTGTCGACAAATTTTTGAACCCCTGTGAAAAACGGGTGGCACTTCGAGCAGATCTCGACGTTGATGACGGCACGCGTCGAGCGCGTCTGGAAGGTCTCGCCGCAACCGCATTTCACGGTCGCCTGGACGTATTCAGGATGCACGTTCGCCTTCATGAATTCACCTCCACAAGAGCCCAGCATTATCCTGAGGGAACCTTCATTTTTCCATGAGAAAATTAAGGACACCCATCCAAGAGGTGCGCGGCGACGGCGCCGTAGCCGTACTTGCGGTGGACATCTTTCCGCGCCGCGGCAACCACGGTCGCGCGCTCTTCCTCCGTGAGGTTGAGCGCTCGGTAGACCGCGACAAGATCCTTTTGTTCCGGACCGTACTGATCCCAAAGCTTGTGCTCGCGGACACGGCTCAAGGCCTCGACGACAACGGCGGTCTCGCGGAAGCCTTCCTGCACGACCACGCCGACGTGGTTGACCCGCGCGCGGCGCTCTCCGATCCCGCGAAAGAAGAAACGGATGAGGCGGCTGACAAGCCCCGGCCCTTGGGTCAGAAAAATATCAGCAGGCTGCAGGACCGGCGTCACATCGCCTCGCCGCGCAGGAGATCGTCGTAGGTTTCCGCCCGGCGCACCACGCGGAAACGGTTCCCCTCGACCAGGACCTCCGCCGGCAAGGGGTGCGAGTTGTAACGGCTGGCCATCACGAACCCGTAGGCGCCAGCGGTGAAGACGGACAAGAGATCGCCGCGCGCCACGCTCGGCAGGGGGCGCTCCTGAGCGAAGAAATCGGCCGACTCGCAGATCGGGCCGACGACATCCACTCGCTCGGTCCCCTTCGGGAGCCGGGGCCAGCTTTTCCGAGTCCAATCGACGCGGTCTATAGGGACCTTCGTCGCCACCGGCCAGATCTTGTGGAACGCCTCATAGAGCGCCGGCCGGATCAGGGTGTGCATCCCGGCGTCGCAGATCACGAATTTCTTGTCGCCGGAGTCCTTCACATACTGGACCTCTGTCACCAAGATCCCGGCGTTCCCGACGACGAAACGCCCCATCTCGAGGAGCAGGCGGCATCCGGTCTTCCGGACCAGGGGGACCATCTGACGGGCGTAGGCGGCAGCGGAGATCCCCTCCTCAGCCCGGTAATGCACCCCGAACCCGCCGCCGCAGTCCAAGGTCGTCACCCGCTCCGGATGCGGAAGACTCCGGTGAAAAGCGACGATCCGCTCGAGCGATTTTCGGTACGGCTTGACGGAAGTGATCTGTGAGCCGATATGGGCGTGGATCCCGGTCAACGCGACGCGCGGGTGCTCGCGGGGAGCGCGAAGGAAGATCCCTCGCGCGCGGGCCAGGTCCAGGCCAAACTTGTTCTCCCGCTTGCCGGTGGTGGTGTACTTGTGCGTCCGGGGATCGACGTCTGGGTTGACGCGCAGGGCGGCCTGGGCGCGCCTGTCGAGGCGCCGGGCGACCTGGTCGATGAGCGCGAGTTCCCCTTCCGATTCCACCGTGAAGAGCCCCACGCCGACCTTCAGGGCCTCCGTGATCTCGCGCTCGCTTTTGCCCACGCCGGCAAAGACGATTTTTTTCGGATCCGCCCCCACCCGGAGCACGCGGACCAGCTCGCCTCCTGACACGATGTCAAACCCCGCCCCGAGCCGTGCCAGGATCGCGAGAATTGCGAGGTTCGAGTTCGACTTCACCGAATAGGTGACAAGCGTCTCCACATCCCGGAAGGCGTCGACGAGCTTTTTGTAATGGTCTTCGATCGTCCGGCGGCTGTAGATGTAGACCGGGGTGCCAGTCCTCCGGGCGATCCGGCGGATCGGGACCCCCTCGCAGAAAAGCTCCCCGCGCCGGTAGGCAAAAGCGTGCATGGAAGAAGCATTTTAGGGATTTTTCAGTTTCGCGTCTCTGTGATGCGCCTCGGCGGCGCCGCACGATCTGGCAGTGATACAGACATTTCTTCAGGCGGCCGCTTTTATCGTGACCCTATCGGCGGGAGCGGTTGGCGGCATCCGTCGCCTCGCGGTCGCCGGGGACACTCGTCGGGAAGGACAATGCGCACCCCCCTCCTCGCTGCAGTCGGCTGGCGGTCTCGCCGGAACCCTGAACGTCGGCTCCGAGTTGGACCGTCCGCGGCGAGACCTGGCCGACAGCCCCCGGACGACCGCTCGGCGCCGTCTGCCCATTGCCAACCGCTCCCGCCCCGGTGTTGATCATCGTTCATTGTTCGTGATTCGTGGTTCGCAGGAGGGATCCTCTTAGCATGCGATGCATTCCGATCCAGGATTCACGAACCACGAAAAGGTATCGGCCACAAGGCGGGGCCTGTCTGCCGTGCCATCTCGGACAGATGGAGGCACGGCACAGGCAGGTCCCGAGCCCCGCTTCGTGGCCTTTTTCCTTATCTTGGCCGGAGACTGCTTCTGTTCTCAAAAATTTTCTAGCGAGGCACTCTCTTGGGGAGAGAAATCCGCGCGGCGAGCGTCCGGCGAGGAAGCGCCCGCCTACGCCCTTTCAGGGCTACGGCGGGTCCGCCGTAACCGACAAAGTCAGTGAAGGCGGAAACCGCCTATAGGGGCGCCTGATTCTCTTCCCCCCTCGCGCTTGACCCCCTGGGGGCCCCCTCTTAGAGTGCCCTCTCCGTGAAGGAAAAAATCGCTCTTCTGGCCGCCGTGGGCGTGGCCCTTCTTGCCATGGCCGGGATGTACCGCCACATCGAGAACGCCCGGCGCGCCGCGACGGGCGAGGATGAGACGCTCTCATTCGTCGTTGCCGCGCGGGATCTACCGGCCGGCGCGACGCTCGCGCCAGAGGATCTCGCGACGGCGCGTTTCCCCCGGCGCACGCGCCCTTCCTCGGCCGTCGGAGGAGAGTCGCTCGACCTCCTCGCGAGCCGCACGCTTCTCAGAGCCCGGCGCGCGGGAGAACCGATCCTGTGGCTCGACCTGCCAGAGGGGGGAGACAGCCTTGCCTGCCGAGTCCCGGCGGGCGAGCGTGCAATCACGATCGCCGTGAGCGACACCTCGGGACTCTCCGGGCATCTGCGGCCGCGCGACCGCGTGGATGTCTTCGGCATCCTCCCGGCTTCCGAGGGGACGGGGACAAGCGGCCGCGTTGCGCGTCTGCTCCTGACAAACGTCACGGTCCTGGCGGTGGGGACCTCCACAGCCGAAGGAAGCTGGGATCTTCTAGACGCCTACGCGACCGCGACCCTGGCCGTCAAACCCGCCGAAGCCCAGCTCCTGGCTCTAGCCCAGCAGGAAGGAGATCTCGTCCTGGCTCTTCGCCACCCGCAGGATGTCGCCGGGCTCGACCCAACGGAGCTCCCCGACGTCCGCTCCGAGCACCTCTATGCACCGGAACGCTTGGCGGAACTCGTGCGCCAACAACGTGAACGTGTCGCGATCTATAAATCGGGACTTCCCGAGATCGAATGAACCGACGACGCCGAACCCAGGCCCGGAAAGGGCTTTTCGCACTCTTCGCAGCGCTGGCGATCTTCCGAACCGCTTCTGTCCACGCGGAAGAGACGCTGGATCTTGTCGTCGGCCAGCAGAAAACGCTCGACGCGCGGGAGATCAGCAAGGCATCGCTCGCGGACCCGTCTGTCTGCGACCTCTCGCGCCTTGAGGGGCCAGATCTCGTGCTCACCGCCAAGCGCGCGGGGCGGACCGACCTCATCCTCTGGAAAAAGGATGGCTCGCGCCGGACGATTGCGATCCGCGTCGCCGCAGGAGATCCGCCGGGGCTCGCCGGCGAAATCCGCGACCTTTTGAAGGACATCCCCGGCGTCACCGTGAAGGCCGTCGGCGAGCGGATCCTGATCGACGGAAAGGTCCTGACGCAGAAGGACCTGTCGCGCATCCAAACGATCGCTCAAGGGTACCCCCAGGTCATGAACCTCGCGACCTTGGACCTGGGCGCGCACGAGTCGCTCATGGCCTCCGAAATCTCCCGGAAGATCGGGTTTCCCAACGTCAGCGTTGAGGTGGCCCAGGACAAGGCGATCCTCAAGGGGACCGTCTTCCGCGAGGCCGACCGCAAGGCCGCCGAGGAGACGGCCCAGGCTTATTTTCCCGCCGTCGTCAATCTCGTGAAGGTCGTGGAGGCGATGGTCGAGATCGACGCGAAATTCATCCTGGTGCGTAAAACCCGCGGGGCGACGCACGGCTTCAACATCCTAAAACGCCTCGGCGCGTCGGTGGCGACAAGTGTCCAGGGGGGCGTGACCCCCTCCTACACGTTGTCGGTGGAAGCGCTTTTGCGCCTGGAGGAGCTCAAATCGGAGGGCGTGGCTACGATGGTGGCGGAGCCCTTTCTCACCACGGCGAGCGGCAAGGAGGCGCATTTTCACGCCGGCGGCGAACACGGCTACCGCGTGGCCGGAACGGGCGTCGCCGACGTCAAGTTCAAGAAATTCGGCCTGCTCTTGACGGTCCTGCCGGACGTCGCCTCCACGGGCGAGGTCTGCACCAAGCTTGCCCTCGAGGTGAGCGCCCCCACCCAGCAGGCCGGGACCGGCGCCGACGTCGCCTTCACGACATTCAAGACCGATTCCCAGATCACCTCCCGCGTCAACGAGACAATCATCGTCTCGGGGATCGCCGAGGGGATCCGCGACCGCTTCAAGGAGAAGACGCCGATCCTGGGTGACATCCCGATCCTGGCGGAGCTCTTCCGCGAAAAGTCCGACCGGACCGACGAGAAGGAGCTGGTGCTTCTCGTGACCCCGCGCGTGCCGTCGATCCTCAAGGCCCTGGAGGCGGCCGCCTCCGAGCGGATCCGACCGGATCCGGACACGCCGGAAAAAGGCAAGAACCAAAACAAAAAAAACCCCGCCGGCTCCGGCCGATGACGGACGCCGGGGTCCTGCCGCCGGTTCTCTTCCTCGCGGCCTTGGGGCTTTCGGTCTTCTCGCTCGCCTGGACGGCTCTCGCCCTGGCAGTCCGGCGGGCTGGATCGCCCCCCCTCGGGGACTTGGCAGCCCAAAACCAAAAACTCCTCATCACTTGCCTTGCGCTCTTTCTCCTGGGACTTCTCAAAGGAGTTTTTTGGGCCTTGTGTCTGGCGGCGATCCCTCCGGCGGCGCTCGCAGCATCGCGTGCGGCAGCCGGCGCGGCGCGACGCCGGAAACTTTCCGAACAACTCCCTCCCTTTCTGGACCGGCTCGCTTCCTCTTTGAGGACCGGCATGGGGCTCGAGGCGGCCCTCGCTGAAACTGCCGAGGAGGCGGAAAATCCCCTGCGCGCCGAGCTTCAGCAGACACTTCAGGAGATCAAGATGGGTCTCACGCTCGCCGAGGCACTCGAGAGTCTCGCCCGGCGCGTTCCCCTGGCGGACATGCGCCTGACGGCCACGGCCATCCCCTTGGCCCAGGAGGCGGGTGCGAGCCTGGGCCAGACCTTGGAAACGATCGCCGACACCGTGCGGGCGCGCCAAAAACTCGACGGGAAGCTCCGCGCCATGACCGCCCAGGGGAAGATGCAGGCCGCCATCGTGGGGGCGATCCCCTTCGCGCTCTTGGCATTTCTTTGGATCTGGGAGCCGGGGATGGTCGAGAGATTCCTCGCCTCTCCCGGCGGGCGCTGGACGATTGCGGGAGCGGCCTGTTTGGAACTTGTCGGAATCCTCTGGATATGGAAGATCGTCACCCCCGAGGAACGCCCATGACCGGAAACGCCGCTAAGCCTGCGCGCATCGTCTTCCTTCTTTCGGGGGCGGGGCGCACGCTCCAAAACCTCGTGGACCTCATCGGGAAGAACGCCCTGCCGGCCGAGATCGCCCTCGTCCTCTCCTCCAACCCCGCCGCCATCGGGATCGCCCGGGCCCGTCAAGCGCGCCTTCCCGTCGCCCTGGTCGACCGAAAACTGTTCGCCGACGAACAGGCTTTTAACAGTGAGATCACGCGCCAGGTGGAAGCGGTCACGCCCGATCTTGTCTGCATGGGCGGGTTCCTGCATCTCTGGCGCTTCCCGAAGAAATACGAGGGAAAGGTCCTGAACATCCACCCGGCGCTCTTACCGAAATTCGGCGGCCGGCGGATGTACGGGATCGGCGTCCATACGGCCGTGCTCGCGGCCAAGGAGAAAGAAACCGGCTGCACGGTCCACTTCTGCGACCTGGAGTACGACCACGGGCCAACAATCCTCCAGCGCCGGATCAAGGTCCTGTCCAATGACACCCCCGAAAGCCTTGCCGAGCGGGTTTTCGAGGAGGAGCGGATCGCCTACCCGGAAGCGATCCGGATGGTGATCGAGGGGAAGGTCTGCTACGAGGGCGGCAAAGCGGTCTAGAGCACTTCATCAAGAACGTCTCCCAACGCGTGAATCGTGGTTCGTGATTCGTCGTTCGTCAGAACAACGAGCGACGAAAATTACTGCTGGATGTCGAGAAGCGTCCCCAAGGTCTCGTCGTTAGCGCGCAGGGCCGCCGCGTTGAACTGGAAGGTGCGCGTGGCGAGGATCTGCTCGACCATCTCGGTGGCGAGATCGACGTTTGACGCCTCCAACGCGCCCGAGAGGAAGGACCCGAACGGGGGGATCCCCGCCGTCCCAAACTGCGGGAGGCCGGAATTCGCCCCGGGCGCGTAGATCCCGCCCCCTTCATTCAGAAGCCCCTGGGGGTTGGCAAAACGCACCAGGGGGATCTGCCCGATGGTCTGAGTCGCGCCGCCCTCCAGGAGCGCCGTGACCGTCCCGTCGGCGCCGACGGCGAACCCCGTGGCGCCGGCCGGAAGCTGGATCGGCGGCGAAGTCCGATCCCCTTGAGGCGTGACAAGATTCCCCGCGCCGTCCAAGCCGAAGACCCCGACCCTCGCGTAGCGGATCCCGCCCGGTGTCTCGAGCGGAATGAAGCCGTCGCCCGAGATGGCCAGGTCGAATGCGTTCGTGGCGGTCTGGAGCGCCCCTTGAGAATAGTCGATCCGGACGACGGAAAGCTCGGTGCCGCCGAAAGGGGGGCGCGCCGACGTCTCGGCGCGCGACGCCTTGAAACCAGGCGTGGCGATGTTGGCGACATTGTGCGCGCCGATCATCTGACGCACGATCGCCGCCTGCATCCCCGAGAGCGCCGCCGCGATCCCGCCGAAAGCCATATCAGAACTCTAGCAGGGAATCCGAGGGAGTCAAAACCAGGCTCCCTGGATCGTGGTTCGTGGTGCGCCGGCGATCCACGAATCTCGAGTATCCCCAGTTCAGTGGTGACTTTTCCAACATTTCACAGGGGAAATGCCTCCAAAAATAGTTCGTAAAAGCGGCTCAGCGATAACAGGCAT
>SBBH01000147.1 GCA_005239795.1 Planctomycetales bacterium | reverse complement strand
CCTGTTATCGCTGAGCCGCTTTTACGTACGAACTATTTTTGGAGGCATTTCCCCTGTGAAATGTTGGAAAAGTCACCACTGAACTGGGGATACTCGAGCGCGCCGTCGCACCGGGCCATTTGGTTCAGTACAGTGGTCGGATGGATCGGGGCCGGGCCGTGACGGTTGTGACCCTTTCCGCAATCCTGGCGGCGCTCGCCTTGGCGCCGGCCCTGCCGGGGGGGTTGGTCCTCGACGATCCGGAAGTGCTGATTTCCGTCCCCGATTCTCCGAAGGCGTTTTTCTCTGTTCTCTCGAAGTCGATCGGGGGGATTCTGGCGGACCGTCCTTTGGCGCGCCTCAGTTTCGTCTGGGATCGGTTTTGGTTTCCCGGGGCGTTCGATCCGCAAGCTGTCGCTTCGCTGGGATTTTCAACTCCGCTGGGGACATTCGCTCCGCTGCGCTTGACGACGCTCGCCTTGCACCTGGTGAACGTTTTTTGTGTCTGGTGGCTCGCGGCGCGCTGGGTCCTCCCCAATCGGCCGTGGGCGGCCACGGGAGCCGCGGTCGTTTTCGCAGTGCATCCGGTGTCGGTTGGGACAGTGGCCTATATCGCCCAGCGGTCGATGGTTCTTTCGGTGACGGGAATGCTCCTCGGGTGCATCGGGTTCTTGGCGGCGCTGGCGCGCGTCCGGCCCGGCCCGGGTGCTGGCGGGAGGGCGTCTCTTGCGGGGCCGCTTACGCTCTCCGGCGCCGGCGTGCTCCTGGCGGTGTTATCGCATCCTCAGGGGGTGGTTGTGTTTCTTTTGCTGGGGGGAGTAGCTCTCGCGGCGTGGAGGGTTTCCCAGCGATTTCGTCTGATGCGAGGGGCTGCGGCCGCCGTTGGGACGGCCGCTCTCGCGGCAGCGGGGCTCGGACTCTGGCTTTTCGCCGGGGAAATCCGCTATTGGAAGATAGCGCCGGAGACAGCTGCTGGAACCTGTGTATCCGTTCAACTTCCTGCGGTCTTGGGCGAGATAGGAGAGGTGCTACTGGGGAAACCCCATCCTCTGGACGGGGCTCCCGCGGCGCTGCGGATGCTGGCTCTTCCGCTCGCATGCTTGGTGGTGGTTGGCATCGGGCGAGGGACTGCCCTGCGCGTGGTTTTCGGCGCGGTCGCGGCAAGCGCCTTGGCGGTCCTCCCCGCGGTCGCTATCCCGCTTAAGGACTCTTTCTTTCTGCACCGGCTTTATCCGGCCCTGCCCGCCCTTGCCCCGGCTCTCGCGGCGTTTTTAATTCCTGCGCGGGAAGTGATGGGAGGGCGCTCCGTAGCGCTGGTGTGCGCGCTGTCAGCGCTTTTCTTTCTGTGGCTGGCGGGACACCACCAGGGGGTGATCCTTGCCGAGCCGCTGGCGGCCTGGACCACCTCCTGCCGCGAGGCGCCCACAAAGGCTCGGGCCCAGATGAACGCTGGGAATTGCTGGGCGCTCGCCGGGCGCCTTCTTCAAGCCCGAGCGCATTACCGCCGGGCGCTCGCCATCGCTCCCGATCATGTAGGCGCGCGGGAGAGTTTGAAGCGGATGGAAAGGCCGGCCTGGAGCAGAAGGGACGGGGAGATGGGAGGGCATAGAGATGGGAAGAAAGGAAAGAGGCGGGAAGAATAGAGCTGAGTTCTGAGTGCTGATGGAAGAAGACTCAGCACTCAGCACTTTCCACTCAGGACTTCTATGCCTGGGGCCTGGTCCTAGAGATTTCTCCTACAGCTCTCTGAAGCAGTAGATCTTCCCTTCCGGTGTGCCCAAAATGATCCGTGCTGGGGCCGCCTGCCCCCCCCCATTGCCGGTCGGGTCGGCCGGATCGGTCAGGACGAAGCTCACGCCGGGCAATTTCTCGCGCCACTGCGTCTGCCCCGTGGCCGGGTCGACGGCCAGGAGCTCGGCCGTCGACGGATTCCACAGGTAGAGCGAGCGCAATCCCTCGCAGACGAATTGTAGGGGCTCTGGGATAGTCCATTGGACCGACATGAGCCAGCGACGCCGTTCTATAGTGGCGATCGGCATGGTTTCCCCTTCCTGCGACTTCTCGGTGAGTGTGATGATGTTGCGGACGTGTCCGGGATCGTCCACGCGCACCTGGCAGAATCCCACGCCGTCGGCGTTGGCGTAGATGCGGAAGAGTTCAGGGGTCTGTCCGATCACGATCGGCGAGGTTCGGATCGGCCCCTTGAGGTCGATGGCCCCCAGGTAATAGCCATCCACCACATTCAAGACATAGAGTGAATGGTCGAGCGATCCGACGAAGATGTATGCGTGGTGTACAAACGGACCGCAGGCGAAGCGTCCCGAGCGGGTAAATTCCCAGGCACCGACGCCGGCGGTCTTGAAGTCCGACAGGGAGCATTTGAGAACCCGGCCGCTCGCCAAAATCGCTACCAGCGTGTCGCGAATCCGCCCTTCTTGATCTTCCTGGGGGCACCAGAGGGGCGGGTGGACAATCCCATGCGAGTAGTGCGCCCATTGGATGAGGGACGACAAGAGCGGCGGCGTCTTTCCCTCGTCGATCGCCGCGTCAATGCGGTAGAGTGGGATCGAATAGATCTCTCCGTTCGAGGTGCCGAACGCGACAAACCGGTCGTTCGAGGCGGCAGCCGTCGATGGGATGAACGCCAGCGGCAGCTTGTAGCGCAATTCCCCCGAGGGCCTGAAGAAGTCAAGGGGCGCCCCCTTCTCATCGACGGCCGCCACCTTGCGCTCGGCATCGAAGACGAAAAGGGTGTTGCCGTGGACAAGAAAGAGGTTCCGCGCGGT
>SBBH01000245.1 GCA_005239795.1 Planctomycetales bacterium | reverse complement strand
GGTTTATCGGCTCCTCAAACTGGGGATACTCGTGGATGTCAGGAGTGATACCGGCGTCTGGCCACAAGGGATCGGTCATGGGGTTTTTGGGTCTGTTCGTGACGCTCTTCCTTTTCGGGTCGAATCACTTCCATATAATGGATGGCGCTCATGATCCCTGTGGCGAACATCAAGGGTTCCATTGTGCGGATCGTCGTCATCGATGCCGATCCCCAGCTGTGGACCGCGAGGCACCAGACGCCGCCGAAGTATCCCAGGTTAAATCCCTTGTAAAGAGGATCGTGGGTGGCATGGTATGTGTTCTTGGATGTCTGGATCATGCGCAGGATGAAGCCGAGGAAAAAGAGCAGTCCGACCAAACCCACTTCCATGGCGACCTTGACGAATTCGTTGTCGACGTGGGCCAACGTGAAGTGGCCCATGCCCCATCCCAGGATCGGTTTTTCCAGGACGTGGCGATGGAAATTATCCTGCCAGGAGCTGACCTTGGCCGTGAAGGAACTCGGGATCACCTGATCGGATCCTGGCAGAAGGGCAAAGATCGATAGGAACCGTTCGAGAACCAACTGCGGCATGAAGAAAGGGAGGATGGTGAAAATCCCCATAATACCCCAAATGATGCGTCCCCGGCTCAGATAAGCCAAGGCCGCCAAGCCGACCATCAGGGAGACAATGGAAGCGCGGGAAGCGGTCCGCAACATGGGAAAACCGAGCAAGATAACCGCTAGAATAATGAGGAGGCGGCGCAAGGACCTTCGGGCTGTGGTGGCCAACCCGCTCAGGAGCACGATGTGAAAGGAAAAATATCCGCCGATGATGTTGGCTCCCTCGCCCGGAGGGCCGGCCAAGCGCGATTCCTCAGTCAATCCTCGTGAGATGAAGATTCCATAGAGGCCTGTCAGGCACGCCGAAACCACCATCATCATGATGAAAAAGCGGGCCTGGTCGTATGTGCGCACATTGTTTAAAACCATGAGGAAGATCAGGAAGTATTCGATCGTTTTGAGATAGAAGAGAATGGCCCTGTTGACCTCTGTTTGGAAAGAGGAGACGCCGTTCAAGGTGGCCAGGAGGCCTATTGTGAGATAGCCGAAGATTGGACCTTTGAGGGGCGTTGGAAAAAGGGTCTCCCGGTTGATGATGAGGCGCGTCACCCAGGCGAAGAAGGTGGCTGGCACGATGATGTCCTCGATGCGCAGGTCCGAGACGGAACCTGCGCCGATCTCGGGGGAGATGCCGATCGCGACCAGCATCAAGGTGAGGCCGACGCGGACTTCAAGAAGCGTCGCCAGATAGCACAACGCGGCGCCGACGTAGCCGCTGAAGAGGCTTAAGGAGAGTTCGATCTGGTTCATCCATAGGACGCAGTAGAAGAGAAGCAGCAACGACCCGAAAACGATCGGGAAGGCGATTCCGCCGCCTCCCCCACGATGCCGGGATGGATAAGATGTGTAGGAGGGAGTGGCCATCGTCGTTTCTCAGATCGGCTATCCGGTCCTCGGCATCGAGGTTTTTCATTCTACCCCATTTATTTTCGCGGGGCGGCGGATCCGACGGAAAGACTTGGCAGGACAGCGCCGCTTCTGGTAAAACCGCACCAAACGGGTCAGGAGGGTGCCGGTGGATGATGTCTATGACGTTTTAAAACAGAACCGCGATTCGGAGACATCCTCGAAGCTCTTCAGCGCGGCGGCCGCGCCTTCTAGCTCTCCCGCGCGGTCTGCGATCAGCAGCCTGTGGAGGAGATGGGCCGGGCGCCTGGGCCGGGATCGGGTCCTTCTCATGACCCTTCTTTTCGTGATTTATAGCGTGATCCTTCTGGGGGTTGGGATCGCGATCGGGAAGGGGAATTTCTCCGGGAGCGCCTCGGCTTCAGCCGTCTCTTCTGCGGAGGGAGGGAGTCGTCCGGCGCCCGCTTCCTACGTGACTGTCAGGGCGCTTGTCTTGACGGGAGAGAACATGGTGAGAGCTCAAAAAGCCGCCGCCGACGCTAAAAAAAATCTCAAGGTGAAATTCCCGGATCATCCAGTCTTTGACATTGTGCAAGGGAAGAATCTGTGCGTTTGCGTGGGGCGCTTCCCGGCTGAGCCAGGGCGTCACCAGGAAGAGATCCGGAAGCTCAAGGACGCCATAAAACTTCTGACCTTTAAGACGGGCCAGGAAACCCGTTCATTTGATCCGGTCGATATCAAGGTGCAGCCTTAGGAGGTTAATGTGTCGCTCCATAAAAGTTTTGCGGCCAAGGGCCGCACGGGAGGCCATCGCAATGTCCTGACGCGCTCCGAGCGGCTGGCCAAACTTTCGGAAGAGGAGCGATGGAAGGGGGACGCCTCGGTTTTTGGGCTTCCCAAGGTCCGCAGCATCAAACCGAAGAAGAAGGGGAAGGCGGCCAAGAAGGCCGATGCCACCGAGACGCCTGCTGCCAGCGGCGCCGCTCCCGCCGCGGGAACAGCTCCTGCCCCGGCGGCTGGCGCTGACAAAACCAAAGCGACCAAAGGGGTCCAGAAAGAGAAAAAGTAGCCCGGCGGCGATGATCTTTTTGGACGGGGGGATTCGCGGGGGCGGCGCAGGGGCGGCCGCCCCCGGTTTTTTCTAGCTAGGGGGATCCAAATCGTGGCGATGTCCGATTACATCCGAACGCGCATGGAAGCCGGCTCCTGGATTCGAAAAATGTTCGACGAAAGCGCCGAGCTCAAGGCGCGCCACGGAGAAGACGAGGTCTTCGATCTTTCCCTGGGGAATCCCCTCCTCGAACCCCCGGCTCCCTTCTTCGATTGCCTGCGGCGCCTGTCGGACCAGCGCGGCCGAGGGGATCACCGCTATATGTCGAACGCTGGATATCCGGAAATCCGCCGGCGCGTGGCCGAGCATCTCGCCGCGAAAAAAATCTTTCCGACGAGCGCTGACCGGGTGGTGATGACCGTGGGGGCGGGCGGCGCAATCAACATCGTCCTCAGGACAATCCTCGACCCCGGAGACGAGGTGATTCTGCTGGCGCCCTACTTCGTGGAATACACCTATTACGTTGAGAACTATGGCGGCATTCCCCGGATTGTCCAAACCGATGATCGATTCAATCTGGATCTCGCGGCTATCGAATCGGCCATCACGTCGAAAACCAAGGCGATTCTCATCAATTCGCCCAACAACCCCACGGGGCGCGTCTATTCGGCGGAGCGCGTCAAAGGACTCCTCTCGATTCTGGCCGATAAAAGCCGGAAGGCCGGCCGCGCCATTTATCTTCTCTCGGACGAGCCCTACCGGCCGATCGTCTATGACGGCGCGCGCCTTCCCGATCTCCTGGGAACATATCCGGACAGTTTTTTTATTTTCTCTTGGTCGAAGGCCCTCAGCATTCCCGGAGACCGGATCGGCTTCGTGGCCGTTCATGAAGGGATGAACGACATGCGCATTGCGCCGGGACTCGTCTTCGCGAATCGCATCCTCGGGTTCGTGAATGCCCCGGCGACGCTCCAGCACGCGGTGGCCGATCTCCTGGATCTCGAGGTCGATGTGGGCCACTACCAAGTTCGCCGCGATCTTTTGTATCGGGGGTTGTCGGAGGCGGGCTTCGAGGTCGTCAAGCCTGAAGGAGCCTTCTATATGTTTCCGCGCACGCCGATTGCCGACGATGTCCGGTTCTGTCGGGAGGCGCTCGCCCAGCGCGTCCTCGTGGTGCCGGGAAGCGGCTTCGGCCGCCCGGGACATGTCCGGATGGCTTACTGCACGACGGAAGCGTCGATCCGCGGCGCTGTCGAGGGCTTGGCGCGCCTCTTTAAACGCCTGAAGCCGTGACATTCTCCCTTTTGACGACCCGCCGGATTGGTCTGGTGTGGGTCCGCACTCTCGGCGAGCAGGGGATTGAGGTCCGCGAACCTGAGCGCGCGGGGGATCGCAGAGAGTTGGCGGCCCTGGCCTTACACTGCGACGGGATCCTGGAATTTTTGACAGATTCCATCTGACGCCGCATATCGGGAGCGCCACGACCCCCACCCGCGAGAAAATGATGCGATTGGCCTGTGAAAATGTGCTGGCCGTGGCGCGCGGGAAGGCTCCGCCGAATCCAGTCTAACGTGGTTTTGCGTCTTTGGAGGGGGGGGTGAGCGTCGAGAGCGCCTGGGCACAGACTTGGCGCACGGCATCGTGCGGTGAAGAAAGCCCCTGGCGCAGGGCTGGGGCTGACTCCGGGCCGATCTGCCGCGCGAGCGGTTCGACATAGATGAGGTTGGCAGCCTCTCCTTGGTCGAGGACCGCCTCGAGGATCGGGACGGCGGCCAGGCGCCTGCGGGTTTCCTCTGGGTCGTTGCCGGCCAGCGCGCGGGGGGGGCGCTCCGGTTTTTTTTTCGAGTCGATTGGGTCCCGGTGCACGATGAATGTCGTTGTCGAAAGGGACCAGACGAGGGCCCGCAGGATCTCGTTTTGCGACGTGGGGGA
Organism: Planctomycetales bacterium; assembly: GCA_005239795.1. GTDB lineage: Bacteria > Planctomycetota > SBBH01 > SBBH01 > SBBH01 > SBBH01. The sequence continues at coordinate 6,053 of SBBH01000245.1, read as the reverse complement.
TTCGCTGAGGAAGGCGCGGCGGATCTGCTCGCACTCGGCCGCAGACGGCGCCCCGGTCGACGTGTTCCACCATGCTTGCCAGTCGCTTTTGCGGGGGCCTGGATCGATGCCGGCAATCGACCGCAGCGCTTGGTGAATAGGGTCAGCCCCGGGGCCCAGCATGTCGATGAGGACGGGGATGGACCGGCGATCTTTGATTTCGACGAGCAATGAGAGAAGACGCTCCTGTTCAGAGGGACCGGCGTCACTTAAGAGATCGAGAAGGATCGGGATCGCCTCGGCTCCGGCGGCCACGAGGTTTTGCCGGAGCTCGGGGTTGGCGCTGTCCTGGCAGATCTGGTTGGCCCAGAGGCGGATCCGGAAGTCCCGGTCGCTCGCCGGCACAGTTGCTGAAGGGGGCGCCTCGGCATGAGATGAGGCTGGCGGTCGGGTCGCGGCGCCTCCTTCGCAGCCAGCCGTGAGCGTGAGAAAGAGAACGGCGGTGATCCGCAGGATGTGAAATACCGGCGGCGCGCTTTTCATAAGGGGGTTTTTGATTTTTCCAGAAGGCGTACTTCAGAGAGCGATAGGGACCCATCGATCCCCTTGCACATGTCGTAGATCGTCAGCCCCGCCACGCAGACGGCGGTAAGCGCCTCCATCTCGACTCCCGTCTTGTCCGTGGCTCGGACCTCGGCCCGGATGTCGACGGCGTCTCGGCGGACGTCCAAATCGATGTCGGCGCCGGTCAGGGCGATCGGATGGCACATGGGCAGGAGATGTGGCGTCTGCTTGAGGGCCAGAAGCGCCGCCACCCGGGCGGTTTCGAGGACATTCCCCTTGGGAACCGTTCCGGCGCGGATCCGCTCGGCCGTCTCCGGAGCGAGATGCACCACCCCAGCCGCCCGGGCGACGCGGCGGACGACCTCTTTGGCCGACACATCCACCATGGCCATTGGACGATCATAGGGAGGGGGCTCGCAGCGGCGCAAGTGGCTTCCCCGACTCGCAAAAATCTCGAAAAGGCATAAGTTGACAGGGGTTCCGACCGATGATAGGAGTATTCGGGAAAAGAGCCCTATGGTCCAGATGCGTCGGGCAGGTATGGCTGTGGGAGTTGTGTTGCTGGCCTTCGCGGCCGGCTGCTTGCGCGGCCGCAGCAAGCTGGATATCCCGCGCAATGCCAAGATCACCCATGATCTGTATGACACGCTGTTTCCCACGCGAAGCGCCGCCGGCGATTTTCGAGGCCGTATGCGGCGCGGCAACACGTTCCTGAACGGGCTCATTGAGAAGGTGTACACGGCGCCCGAGTGGAATGTCGAGCTTGAGAAGCGCAAGGAGGAGAGGGCCTCGGGGGGGCTCCCGCCCGAGGAATACAAGGTCCACCGCGGGGCGCGGTTCTTTGTGGAAATTCCGCAGGATCCGAAGCTTTCCAAGTCCTACCAGGTGGCCCCCGACGGATACATTGATTTTCCCCACCTGGGACGCGTCTACGTCGAGGGGCTGACGATTTCCCAGTTCAAGGCGATGATGGTGGAACGTCTTTCCGAGATCATCCGCCGCCCCGAGGTGCATGTCAATTACGAGGGGTTCCTGCACCCTGCCGGGACGTTGCGGGCGCCTGAATTGGGATATGTGTACCTGTTCGGGGAATTCGGTGATGGCGGAGGTGGAGGTTTGCGCGCTCAGAAGGTGGGTTACACCGGGCGAGAAACTTTGATCGATGTTTTGACAGGGATCGGGGGCCTCAAAGAAACGGGAGCATGGGGCCAAACAGTTGTCTACCGCCGCCAGGAGAGCAAGAAAGTCATGGCGGTTGTCAGTGATCTTCAGCTCTATGTCCAGCGGGCGGATTTCGCGCAGGATTTCCCTCTGGAGCCTTATGATGTTGTTTATATTCCGCTCGAGTACAGCTATACGGACGACAAGATCAAAGGCTTCCTGAGATACTTCCTTGACTGGGCTACGCTCGGGATTTCGATGGACACCGCCGTCCAGGATATCGAGGGGCGCCTCGAAGACCGCCGCTAGACCCTTTCAGAAAACCAGTCAATTTCGAATCACCTTTGGGGCATTTGATTTTATCCGTTTCGCGCCTGTTTCGGATTTCGTGCTTCGAATTTCGAGTTTGCCGCTTCCATCCCTCTCTTGCGATCAGCGCGACCTCTGGCGACAATGGCGCGCCATGAAGCGGACGCCTCTTTTCGAGGAACATCAGAAACTCGGGGCCCGCATGATCCCTTTCGGAGGGTGGGAAATGCCCGTTTGGTACACCTCCATCGTCGACGAGCACGTGAGCGTGCGAAACCAGGCGGGGCTTTTCGATCTATCCCACATGGGGCGTCTTCGTGTCACGGGGCCTAGGACGCTTGATTTCCTGCAGTATCTCGTGACGTCGGATCTCGTGGAGCTCCCCGTGGGCGGGTGTAAGTACGGCCTTTTCTGCGCCGAGGACGGCGGCATCTTGGACGACGTCCTGATCTACAAGGGGTTTGATTATGGATTCGTGGTCGTCAACGCTGCCAATCTTGAGGGGGACCTCGCCTGGATGCGGCGGTGGGCCGGGCGCTTCGATGTTACGATCGAGGATCAATCGCCAACACTTGCGATGATCGCCGCTCAGGGGCCCAATGCTTTAGGGGTGGTCCAGGCGCTCGCTTCCAAGATGGACCTTCTGTCGATGAAGTACTACACTTTCGTGGAGGGGGAGATCGACAAGGTCAAGGCGATCGTCTCGCGCACGGGGTATACCGGCGAGGATGGGTTCGAGCTGTATGTCGATGCGTCCAAGGCGCGCAAGCTCTGGAACACACTCCTGCTCACGGGGCGCTCCAAGGGGATGGTTCCCGCGGGGCTCGGTGCGCGCGACACGCTTCGCCTAGAGGCGGCGATGGCCCTCTACGGGCACGAGATCACGCGCGCGACGAATCCCCTGGAGGCGGGTCTCGCCTGGGCGGTCTCGTTTGACAAGGGGGATTTTCTCGGGCGCGAGGCGCTCGCGCGGGCCAAGGAGGAGGGGATCTCGCGTAGGCTTGTGGGGCTCGAGGTCGAAAAACGCGTTCCCCGCCAGGGATACGCCGTGTCTAAGGAAGCGAAGACCGTCGGAGAGGTCACGAGCGGCACGCAATCCCCTTTGACGAAAAAGAACATCGCTATGGCTTATGTCGCCGCAGGTCAGGAAGCGATTGGCAACGCGCTGGCGGTCCAAGTCCGCACCGAAACGGTCGGCGCCGTCGTTGTGAAACTTCCCTTTTATAAACGCGCCAGGGAAAAAACAAAGCGGATCTCATAGGGACTGTTCAAGGAGGAACCGTGGATCTTCCCAAAGATCTGAAATACGCCAAAACGCATGAATGGGTTCGCATCAACGGAAAGACCGCCACGCTGGGGATCACGGCGTTTGCCGTGGAACAGTTGAGGGATCTGGTGTATCTCGACCTTCCCAAGATCGGCGCTACGGTGAAGCAGGGGGAGCCGTTCGGCGAGATCGAATCGGTAAAGGCCGTCTCGGACTTGGTGGCCCCGATGAGTGGGATTGTCACGAAGGTCAATGCCGAGCTTGCGGATCACCTCGACCATCTGAATTCTGACCCCTATGGAAACGGGTGGATGCTGGAAGTGGCGCTTGGCGATCCTCAGGAGGCCGTCGGGCTCCTGGACGCCGCCGCCTACGAGAAGCACGCAGCCGCCGAGCATCATTGAATTCGGACCACCGCCGTTATTTCCGCGAGATCTATCCCTCCATCTGGCGGAATAAGATTCACCAGTATGGCATGACGCCGTACCTCCGCTCGGTCATCGCATTCCTGCGCGGTAGGATCGCCTCCGGCAGTCGGATCCTCGAGGTGGCCGTCGGTACGGGCGAACCGATCGCCAAGGCCCTTTCGGACATTGGCAAATTTTGTGGCGTCGATCTTGCACGCGCGTCCCTGGAAGAGGCCCGGCGGACCCTCCCGGAAGCCTTCCTCTGCGAGGCATCGGCCGAGCAGTTACCGTTTGCCGACGGGGTTTTCGACGCGGCGTACTGTCTTCAATCCAGTTGGAACATGGAGTCTGCGGAGCTTCCCTTGCGCGAGATGCTTCGTGTGACTGCCGCCGGCGGCCTGTGCGTGATGGATCTTATGAATCGCTACTCTCCCAGGATTGCTTTGACGCACACAGCGATGCGGGCTCGTTCGTGGGTCGTCCCGGGGCTGGCAGGTTTCTGCCGGGAGAGGGGCTCGGACCCCTGGCGTCTCCTGAAGACGTTGCCTCCCGATGCCGAGGGGATTCTCCTCTGCGCCGACGATCTGGGCCGCCCCGCCGGGCGGTGGGCGGACCGCTTCGCGCCGCGCCTCGTTCTGGTGGTCGAAAAGAGGGAAGTTCGGCTTGCGCCAGGGTGATAAACTTCCGCCCCTGATGCCGATTGTCGAGTGCGTTCCCAATTTCAGCGAAGGGCGCCGGGCCGACGTCGTCGACGCGATCGCGCGGGCCGCCACGAGTGTCTCTGGCGTGGTGCTTCTCGACCGCGAAATGGACGCCGACCACAACCGATCGGTCCTGACCTTCGCCGGCGAGGCGGAGGCGGTGCTGGAGGCGGCCTTCCGGGCTGCGCGCGAGGCGGCGGCCCGGATCGATCTCAATCTCCACAAGGGAGAGCATCCCCGGATGGGGGCCACCGACGTGATCCCCTTCATTCCGTTGCCGGGCGCGATGCTCGCGGATTGCGTTGGCTTGGCGGAGCGCCTGGCCGAGAGGATCGCGCGGGAGCTTGCGATCCCCACCTATCTGTACGCAGCCGCCGCTCGCCGGCCCGAGCGTACATCGCTCCCGAACGTTCGCAAGGGAGAGTTCGAGGGGTTGCGGAGCGCCATCGCAGCGGATCCGGAGCGGGCCCCCGATTTTGGTCTGAAAAAGATCCATCCGACGGCGGGAGCCACAGCGGTCGGGGCGCGAGATTTCCTAATCGCTTTCAACGTCAATCTCGACGCGGCGGACCTGGAACTCGCCAAGTCGATCGCTGGGGAACTGCGCGAGTCGAGCGGGGGGCTGCCCACGGTTCAGGCAAAAGGGTTTTTAGTCGACGATGGAAAAACCGCCCAGGTCTCGATGAATCTTCTCGATTACCAGAAGGTATCCCCCGGACGGGCCGTACAGGAGGTGGAGGAGCGCGCGCGCCGCCGCGGCAGGCAAGTCAAGGAGACCGAGATCATTGGGCTTATCCCCCGCGAGGCTCTTCTGCGTTCGGCCGTGGATCTTCTGCACCCCCGGAACTGGCAGCCGGACCAGGTGCTGGAGGCGCGCCTGGCCAAAGCGGGATTGAAGGAGGGAGGGGAGGGGCTTCTGGATTTCCTGGAGGCTCTCGCTTCGCCGGACCCCGCTCCCGGCGGCGGGAGCGCGGCGGCCTTGGGGGGCGCCGTGGGGGCGGCGCTGGCCTGTATGGTGCTCTCGCTCACCGCCGCCAAGGCCGAACCGGAGGTTTCGGCGCGGATGAAGGAAATCGCTTCCCACGCCCGCGGAAAAATGAGGGTTTTTCATGCCCTTATGGACCGAGACGCCAGAGCCTACGGCGCTGTTGTGGAAGCGCTGGCGTTGCCGAAATCATCTGCCGTCGAGAAAGAGGCGCGCTCAGATCGCTTGAAACAGGCGATGATAGGGGCGATCGAGGTGCCGCTCGAGACGATGCGGGAAGGGGTTGCAACGCTCGGTTGCCTCAAGGATGCCGCAGCCTGGGGTTCCCCCCATGCGCTTTCGGATGTCGGCGTGGGAGTCCTTGCGGCCCGGCTCTGTATCACGGGAGCCGCCTACAACGTGGAGATCAACCTGAAGTCGATGAAGGACGTGGCGCGCGCCGCAGAATACCGCGCCCGCATGGAAGCCCTGGCCGCCCGGGCGCGTTCGATCGAGGGGGAGATCGACGGGATCCTGCAGGCGCGCACGAGTATCCCCAGTTTGAGGAGCCGATAAACCGGTAAAGAGGCACCTCCTTTTATCGTAATCGTTTAGCGGGCCGTAGCGAGATGTAGCAGGGGTGCAGGATTCCCCTGCCTGTGGCGCAGGAAAGCGGCCTTCAGGAAAGAGACGGGATCGCG
>SBBH01000215.1 GCA_005239795.1 Planctomycetales bacterium | reverse complement strand
GGGGATGGGGGGACGAGGCGACGGGGAGCGTGAGGGAAACGAAAAGAAAGAAGGGCCGGAGATCCTTTATCTGGGGAAGGTCACCCCCCTGAAAGGGTTGGAAGAACTTGTGGAAGCGATGGCGATGATCCCCCAGGCGCGTTTGACCATCGCGGGGAATGACAACGGGGGATATGCGGCCCTCCTACGGGACCGGGCGGCGGCGCTGGGCGTCTCGACACGCGTTCACTTTGCGGGATTTGTAGTCGGCCGCGCCAAGCGGGACGCCTTGCGCCGCGCGGCCGCGGTCGTGGCGCCATCCCGCTTCGACGCATTTGGTCTGGTGCCGCTTGAGAGCCTCTCGGCGGGGACCCCCGTTGTGGTGAGCCGGCAGTCGGGGTGCGCCCAGGAGCTGGCTTCTGAAGGGCTCGCATTTTCTGTGGAGGCGCGCGACCCCGCGTCGATTCGGGAGGGGATCGCGCGGGCCCTGGAAACCCCCTTGCGCGGGCCGGAACTCGCCCGCCAGGCGCGCGCGCGCCTGGCGGGGCGCCTCGGCTGGCCTGCGATCACCCGGCGCACCCGGGAACTCTACGAAGAGGTTGTCGCTTGAGCGGACCTGGTCTGGCGCTCGAGCGTTTTTTGATCATCGCCACATCGGGCCTGGGCGATACCCTATCGCTTCTTCCGATGATCGCGGCGCTTAAAAATGGCATTCCCGGCGTCGCCTTGGACATCGTCGCGACGCACAAGGAAGCGGTCGAGCTGATGTCGGGTCATCTACATGGTGTGATCCCGCTCGCGCCGGATTGGCTGGCGGGACCTCGCCGGTTGGCCGGTGCGCTCGCTCGCGCGGCGTGGATTTTGCGTCGGCGCCGTCCGTACACGGCGGCTCTCGTTACCTATCCCTCGGGGCACTGGGCCACCGCGGCGCTCGCTCTCGCGTCGGGGGCCCCCCGGCGGATCGGCTATCCGTATCCAGAAGGGGCCGCCCGCCAGAGCACTTGGGGGCTCACCGAAACGGTCTTCGGTACCGAAAGCGCGATCGGCGCGCGCAATCTCGCCTTGGCTCAAAAAACCGTGCCGCTCCCGCACTGCGGGGAAATTTCCGAGCTCTCCCTCAGCGCGGCTGCCGGCGAAGTGGACATCCCGGCTGGAGCCGTGGCGATACATCCAGGGGGAAGCGTCGTGGAATCATTTAAACGGTGGCCTGTTGAATCCTTTTCCCGGTTGGCCGGCCTTTTTGCGCGGGAAGGGATCCCCCTCGTGATCGTGGGGGGGGCCGGGGAGCGGGAAACTGCGGCGCGAATTGCCGGCGCGATCGGCCCCTCGCGGGATGTCCAGAATCTGACCGGGAGGCTCAGCTTGAGAGAGACCGCGCGGGTTCTCGCCCGCTCGCGGCTTCTCGTGGCGAACGATTCAGGTGTCGCGCATCTGGCGGCGGCCGTGGGGACGCCGGTCGTCGCCCTCTTCGGCCCCACGAGCGACGTGCGTTACGCCCCGCGGGGGACGGCGCCTGTGCGCGTCGTCGCGCGGGATCTCCCCTGCCGTCCCTGTTACGTGGCGCCGCGCCGCGAGCCGTTCGCCTGCCGGTTCGAGAGGGAGCTGGCGTGTCTTGAGGATCTCTCGCCCGAGGAGGTTTTCGCCGCGGCGCTGGGTCTTTTGACTCTGGCGGGAGAGCGCCCGTGAGACAACTGGTCCGGAACACCCTGTTCTTGGGGATCGGGCAGGCGGTCTCTAAATCCGCGCTTCTCATACTTGTTTTGGTGGTCTCCAAGATTCTCGGGGCGGTTTCACTTGGGGAGGCGATGACGGGGTTTGCGCTGGCGACGTTCCTGCGCAATTTCCTCGACTGGGGGTTGGGGAAGATCGCCGTGCGGCACATCTCGCGCGACCCGTCGGATGCCGCGGCATTTCTGGGCGCCGCGGTTCGCTCGAAGCGCCTCCTGTGGGGGATCGGGGCGCTCGGATACGGCCTGGCGGCCGCGTGGTTCGCGCGCCTCGCGGACGATCCGGCCCGGATGGGGATCTTTCTGGCGCTTCTGGGATTGGCGCAGGTCGTCAATGTCGTGGGGATGGCCAGGGGGTATGTCTTCAATGGCCTCGAGCGGATGGATCTCGAGACCTTGTCGATCGCTCTCCAGCAGGGGACAGGCTTGGCGGCGGCGATCGGGATGCTCGTGGCGGGGTGGGGGCTTCCCAGCGTGGGACTGGGCGTTCTCTTGGGATCCTTAGCGGGGCTCCTGATGAGCGACTACTCCCTGCGGCGCCTCGGCCTTCCCGCGCATGCGGGGACCTCCGAACGCGCCCGCGCGATCCTTGCGGCTGGCCGGCCGATCGCCTACGGCGTCTTTTGCAACCTCGTCTACGTCCACGGGAGCACCCTGATTTTGCGGACATTTCTGGGGCCCGAGGCGACGGGGTTTTTCAAGGTGCCCCATCAAATGGTTCTCGAGTTCCAGGTCCTGCCGGCGATTGCGGGGGCCGCTGTGTTTCCGCTCTTTTCCCGCCTGGGAGGTTCCGGCGATGAGGGGGATGTCGCAGGTCTCCTGCGCCGCGCCCGCCGCGCCGGGCTTTTTTTGGCGGGGGTGGGTCTGGCGGCGGCGGTCGGGCTGTCCCTGGCCGCGGGTCCACTCCTTCATCTTCTCTATTCCAACCAGCCGGAATTTTGGGCCATGGGGCCGCTTCTGGCGGTCTTAGCCTGGGTGATTCCCATGACCTGCCTCAACGTGCTCTTAGGGGAGATGCTCTATGCCTTGGATGGCGAGCGCGCGGCCCTTCGGATCGCCCTCGTGGTGTCGGCTGCGAGCCTGGCAGCGAATCTCTTCGCCATCCCGCGCTTCGGTGTCTGGGGGGCTTGCGGCGTGACGCTTTTTGCGGAAGCTCTCTATTTTGTTTTGGATCTCGCCGTGATCCGGGGGCGCCTCCGGGCCGCGCGCGCGGCGCTCAAGGGATGATGAGAGGAAACCGATGAGGACGCTGCCACCCCGCTTTACCCATCGGATTTTCCTGGTGTGCGTCCTGGCTTTGGCGGCTTTTCTCTTTTTTGTCGGGGCGGAGTGGGGAATCCCGTCGCGCGCGGTCCTGGAGCGTGTGAAGCCGGTCGAAGAGCCTTTGACGGCGTTTGCCGCGCGGTTGGCCGCCGAAAGGAGCGAGCCGGGGGCCGAGGGGTGGATCGCCTTCAATGTCGCCTGCCGTGCCGAAGAGGCCGCCGCCCGCGAAAAGGGGGTCGCGGACGAGATCCTGCGCCTGCGCGCGGCGCGGAGCTTCCTTCTGGCGTCTGAGTCCTTCGAGGAATCGCTCGTTCTCGCGGCCTTGAGCGGTCTGGATCCGGCGCGCGGGCGGATCGACCCCGGCGTCTACCAGTACGGCGGGGCGCACCTCTATACAGTGGCGTCGGCCCTGAAGCTCGCAAGCGTCCTGGGATATGTCCGGCTCGTTCCCGACGTCCGGTATTACCTGGAGCGCCCCGACGAGATGGGGTGCCTCTACACGATGGGGCGATATGTCGCGGCGCTTGCGGGGATCCTGGCGGTCCTGGCGACCTTTCAATTGGGAGCGGCCTGCGGCGGGGGGATGGCCGGCGCGGCGGCGGCGCTTCTCGTGGCGCTTTCGCCCCTCGTGGTCGCCCACGCCCACATGATGCGGTCCCATCTTTTCGCGCTTCCCTGGGCGCTCTGGGCGCTTTTTTGGATGGTGCGGTTGAAAGAAGCTCCCAGCGTCCGCAAGGCGCTCTGGGCGGGAGCCTGCGGGGGGCTGGCCGCCGGAAGCGTTCTCTACCACGCGGCGCTTCTTTTGCCGCTTGCGGCGGCGCACCTGTTGGGTGGTGGAGGCGCTGGGGAGAAGGCGAAGCGTTTCGCGATCTCCCTCGGCTCGGCGCTTGTTGTGTTCGCTCTGGCGAATCCGTGTCTCGTGCTCTCTCCTGAGACGCTTGTCCATGAATGGCGCGATCATGGAGCTGATTTCGCGGGGCGCTCGGTCTTCGGGTTTGATGGGGGCGGCGCCGTCCGCCTTTTCGCGGGCGTCCTGCCGCAGGCCTTAGGGCCCGTCGGCTTTTTTCTGGCGCTCGCCGGAATCCTGGCGCTGGCGTGGCGGCCGGATCAGTGGATCCTGACGGCGGCCTTCCTGCCGGCCCTGGCGGGTCTGCTTTTTCGCCGGGGGCACACGCCGGAGGATTTTGCCTATGCGCGCTTCGGCCTTCTCGTGATTCCGATCGGGGCGGTTTGGGCGGGGATCTGGGTGGCGCGCCGCGTCCAGGAGTGGCGGATGCTCCTGGGGATGGCCGCGGGCGCCTTGTTTGTGATCCAGATCCCCATGTGCCTGGCGTACGTCTGGAACTTCCGCGAGGCGGCCGGTCCTCGCTCCACCGCCGCGAACGCTGCCCGGGTCCTCGCACAGGAAATCCCGGCGGGCGCCCTGGTCGCCTTCGACGCCTTGCCCCACCCGGCCGACACCCCTGCGTTCGACCTCTGGCGTTTCGACGTGCGGTTCGCGCCGGGAGCGCTCCCCGCCGGCGACATCGACTATTGGGTGGTCTCCGAAACCTGCCCCGCCGCCTGGCGCCAGACGATCGAAGCCTCCTTTGCCCCGTGGAAGGAGATCCGGAAGACGCCGCCGTTCTATGTCCTTTTGCCTTTTCGCGACCGGTTCGCGATGGCCAACCGCGATTTCGTGATTTACAGGCGCAAGTAGTCGCCGGTCCCCAGTTCCCGGTCTCCAGTCAGGAAGAGCCAGCCTTTGACGGGGGATCAGGGACAGGGGATTGGGAACTTTCTTGGCCCAGCCCGAAGGCGGCGTGCACCGCGCGGAGGGCCTTTTCCCCTTCGGCGGCGGCCACCGCGCAGGTGATCTTGATCTCGGAGGTGGTCACCGCCAGGATGTTGACCTGTTCTTCTGAAATCGCCCGGAACATCCGCGCGGCCACGCCGGGGTGGTGCTGCATCCCGACCCCCACGATCGACACCTTGGCCACCGGTTCGTGGTGGAAGACGCCCATGTGGCTGACCTGGCGCTCCAAGCCCCGGCAGGCGGCCAAGGTCGTCTCGAGATCTTTTAAGGGGACCGAAAAGGAGATCTGCGCGGTCCCATCCAGCGACGGATTCACGATGATCGTGTCGACGTTGACGGCGCGGCCGGCCAACGTTTCGAAAACCTGCGTGAGCTTCCCCGGCCGGTCGGGGACGCCCGTCAAGGTCACGATCGCCTCGTCCTTCGAGAGCGTGCAGCCGGCCACCTCCGCGCGCTCAAGATCCGTATCCTCGACGCGCGTGCCGGCGCCGTCTGTAAACTGCGGCCGGATGTGGATCGGGATGCCGAAACGCTTCGCGATTTCGACGGCGTCGGCCTGCAGGATCTTGGCGCCGGTGGCGGAAAGCTCCAGCATCTCGTCGAAGGAGGCGCAGTCGATCTTCTGGGCCTCGGGGACCACCTTGGGGTTCGCCGTCGAGAGCCCCGCCACGTCCTTATAGACCTCGCACCGGTCGGCCGAGAGGGCGTGGGCGATGACGACGGCGGTCTTGTCGGACCCGCCGCGTCCGAGGGTCGTGAGGTCGCCCGATTCGTTCACGCCGACGAATCCCGCGACGACGACGACTTTTCCGCCTTCGAGATTTTTCCTGATCGCGTTCCCGTCGATCCCGCGCACGCGCGCGTGGCCGTGGGTGCTCGTGGTGAAGATGCCGCATTGGTAGGGGCCCATCGAGACGGCCGGGACTCCGCGCGAGCCGATCGCGATCGCTAAAAGCGCCGCCGATTCCTGTTCGCCGGTGGCAAGAAGAGCGTCCAACTCGCGCGCGGGGGGATTTTTGGCCAGGATCTGCGCCTCGCCTAAAAGCTCATCGGTGGTCTTCCCCCGCGCCGAAACAACCGCCACGACGCGGTCTCCCGCTTTTACGGAGCCCACCACGCGGTCGGCCGCGAGGCCTATTCGTTCGAGGGTCGCCAGGCACATCCCCCCGTATTTTTGGACGATCAGAGCCACAATGCGCTTTATTTTAGGGATATTTATGCGGGGACATTCGAGAAACTCGTTGAGGATCTGCGATAGATTTCGTAGTTTTTTCCACAGGATATGTTGAAAGTGCAACGATCCAATATCTGTTAGGAATAAGTTATGAAGATATTTTTGAGCACTCCGTTTTGTGGCGATGACAGGAATGCCAATGAGGTTCGAGCGGTAACTACCCTTTTTCAGATTTTAGCGCTTTGAGCGTCTGAAGCGCGCCACTCAAGCAAAAAGGCCCGTCCACCGATGCAAGCGATGTTCACGTCGCTTTGCACAAGGAGGACGGGCCGTGATTCGTTACCAATCTACTTCGG
>SBBH01000145.1 GCA_005239795.1 Planctomycetales bacterium | reverse complement strand
GCGGAGGCGGCCGCGGCTGCCCGCCTAGGCGGGCAGGGTGGGAGGAGCAACCCGGAGCTGAACTAGCATTTCACTGGACCAAAGAATGGGGGCAGGTCAAACTCGACCGGAACGAGCCAACATTCCTTATTTCCTTCTGACATTCATGCCCGATAGGGCGGGGTCCCGAGCTCCGCCTCGCGGCCTTTTTCCTTATATTGTGGTCGGAGACTACTCCTGTCCTTTTTGGGAGGCGCCGGGCCGATAGAAAAAGCCGGCCCGAAGGGACGGCGACACCTCTGAGGGGTGGGTGGGTGAATCCTGTTCTTTTTTTGTTCGCGCTGGGGATTCACGAGAAAGCGCGCGGGCCGGGGCGGGAGCCTTTTCGCGGGCGTGTGCCGCAGGCCGAGGTGCGGACATCCGCTTTCGAGAAAACCCACCGCCCACTTCACCTCGGCCGTCGCGGCACTCGAACGAGCCGGACCTTGGGGAGCAGTCAGTCCGGCGAGTGTCCCGCGAAAAGGCGAACCGCCACAAGGACCGCCATAGGCAGAGCAATTCCGACAAAACGTTTTATCAAACGCATCTCATCATCCCATTGGCCGGATAAAGCCCGGTTTTTTTCAGTAGCTCTCAGGAACGCGATAGGCGCGCGGCCTTGAGCTCGAGCTCCACGCCATCGGGATCGCGGAAGGCTTTCTTCACGGCGTAGGCGACATCGACAGGGACGTTGTTCTCCAGCGCTCCGACGATCTCTTCTGATCCCACCGCCGTCCGGACGGCTCCTCCCGCCTTCAGGAAAACCTGGTGGCGGGTCCCCCAGAGCTTGCGGCGCGTCCCGACCGGGACAACGCCCGCGGTCGCGAAGACGGGAGCGGGGTTCCCCACGCCGAACGGGGCCATCCGCCCGACCTCGTCGACCACGGCGGGCGTGACCTCTTCGAAGGAGACCTCCACCTCGACTTGAATCTCGGGGATGAAATGATCCTCGGTCAACCACTCGCGCGCCACGGCGTCAAACCGCCCGGCGAACGCCTCGAAGCGGTCCCGGCGCAACGTGACGCCGGCGGCCTTGGCATGTCCTCCGTAGGCGACGAGGTCGCCGGCGCAGGCTTTGAGAGCGTCGACCAGATGGAACCCGTCGATCGAGCGGCCCGAGCCCTTCCCCGTGCCGTTGCCGTTCCAAGCGATCACGACCGATGGGCGGTGGAAGCGGTCCACGAGACGCGCCGCCACGATCCCCACCACCCCCACGTGCCAGGATTCATCGGCGAGGACGAGCGTCCAACGGCCGCTTCCCTCCCCCTCGAGGCGCCCCAGCGCCGAGTCCAAGATCTGGCGCTCGATCTTCTGGCGCTCGCGGTTCTGCTTGTCGAGAACCTGCGCGATCTCCACCGCCTCGTCCTCTGAAGCGGCCATAAGGAGTTTCAACCCCAGATCAGGCTGGCCGACCCGCCCGCCAGCGTTGATTCGGGGCGCGAGGCCAAACCCCACGTCGCGGGCGCTCATTCCCCCTGAGCGGAACTTGCACACCTCGCGGAGCGCCCGGATCCCCGGATGCTGGGAGCGGGCCAGGGCCGCCAGGCCGAAACTGGCCAGAACGCGGTTTTCCCCCACCAGGGGCGCCATGTCGGCAATTGTCCCCAGGGCCACGAGGCCCAAGGCATCCATCAGGAATTCCCGCAGGCGCGGCGAGACTTTTTTCTCGCCCGAAAGCCCCTGCGCCACCCCCCAGGCGAGCTTGAACGCCAAGCCCACGCCGGCCAACCCCTTTTCGGGATAGGAGCACCCCGGCTGGCGCGGGTTCACAATCGCGTAGGCGTCGGGAAGCCGCTCGGGCGGCTCGTGGTGGTCGGTGATGATAAGGTCGATCCCAAGAGACTTGGCGACCTCGGCCTCCCTCACAGCCGAAATCCCGGTGTCGACGGTGATGACGAGGCGCCCCCCCTCCGCGGCGATCGCGCGAAGCGCCTCCTCGTTCAAGCCGTATCCTTCTGTGATCCGGTGCGGGATGTAGGAGCGGATCTGGACGCCAGCCACCCGGAAAAAGCTCACGAGAAGCGCCGTCGCCGAGGAGCCGTCGACGTCATAGTCGCCGTAGATCCAGAACGGCTCATTCGCCCGGATCGCGCTGTGGATCCGCCCGACGGCCGAGGAGATCCCCCGGATCCCGCCCGGATCCAGAAGCGCATCGAGGCGCGGCTGCAGAAAGGCGCGGGCAGACGGCGCGGTTCGGATCCCCCGCCCCCAGAGGATGCGTGCCGTCAGAGACGAGAGGCCGGCGGCTTCCTGGAAATCGGTCAGGGCGCCAGCGCTCGCTGGGGACGCCCTAGACCGCCACCGGACCGGCGGGAGGTTCATCGCAAAGCCGATCGACAGGCGGCCACGACGCGGCGCACGGCGCGGGAGAGGGGTTCTTGGAGCGTGGCCCCCGCCGCGCGGGCGTGCCCCCCGCCGTCAAAGCGCTGCGCCAGACGGTTCACGTCCACGGCGCGGCGCGAGCGAAAGCTCACGCGCACGACACCCGGCCGCGTCTCCTTGAACAGGACCGAAATCTCGACCCCCTCAAGCGTCCGGATGACGTCGATGAACCCCTCCGTTTCCTCGTCGCGAATGCCGGACTCCCTGAAATCCTTATGCGACACGACGCCCCAGGCCAGGCGCCCGCCGGAAGCACGCCCGATCCGGGCGAGCATCCGGCCCAGAAGCTGCAGCCGCGCAAAACTCGAGGCCTCATAAACGCGCGTGTAGACCTCGTAGGGGGCGACGCCAGCCTCAATCAAGGCCGCGGCCATCTCATGCGCGTCGGCATCGCTGTTAGAGAACCGGAAACAGCCAGTGTCCGTCATGAGAGAGACGTAGAGCGCCTCGGCCGCCGGCCCCGAGAGCTTACCCCTGAGCTTTCCAATCAGGCGAAAGATCATCTCGCCGACGGACGAGAAGGCGATGTCGCGCCAGTAAATGTCGGAGCCGTTGGCGTGATCGGGGTGGTGGTCGATCGTGATCCGCGCGCCGCGCGCGTCCCGCACAACCTTCTCGAGCGGTCCCAGGCGGCGCCAGTCCGCCAGATCCAGCACGAACACCGCGTCGGCGGAAGCGATGCGGCGCGCCTCGGCCCCCCCCCGGAAAGGGATCATCTCCCCCCGACGCGGAAGCCATGCATACTGAACCGGGATTTTCCCAATCGTGATGAGAACGGCGTCCTTCCCCCGCTCGCGCAAGAAACGCACAAGCCCCAGCCCCGCGCCGATTCCATCCCCGTCGGGGTTGACGTGGGTCGTTACAACGAAACGGCGCCCTCGGCGGACGATCCGCGCGATCGTTTCGAGCTCCTTGCTCATGTCACAGATCGTTCTGCAGGCGGCGGAATTGGTAGCGCAGACGGTTGATGATCTTGGAATGGATCTGGCAGACGCGGGACTCCGAGAGGTCCAGGATCGCGCCGATCTCCTTCATTGTAAGCTCCTCGTAGTAATAGAGGACGACGACGAGCTTCTCCACCTCCGAGAGGTCCTTGATCACCCGCCCCTTGACCTCGTTGCGGTGGAGCCCCTGCGTGGGATCAGCGAAACGGTGGTCTTCCAGAACGTCCGTGTGGCGCTCCTCAGAGTCCTCGTCGCCGCCGGCCCTCTGCGCCGACAGAGAGAACATCGCCACGGCGCTCGCCTCCTTCACCAGATCCTCGTACTCCCCCATCGACAGCCGCATCTTCTTGGCGACTTCTTCGGCGGAAGGGTAGCGGCCGTTCTTGGCCTCAAGCTCACGGGTCGCCTGGTCCAGCTTGTGGGCGCGGGCGCGCACGAGGCGCGGAACCCAGTCCATCGCGCGCAGTTCGTCCAGGATCGCTCCTCGCACGCGCGTGGTGCAGTAGGTTTCGAATTTGACGTCGCGAGAAAGGTCGAATCCGTCGATGGCGTCCAAGAGGCCGAACACTCCCGCGCTCATGAGGTCGTCGAGCTCCACACTTTTGGGAAGTTTGGCCGAAAGCCTCTCGGCGACGTAGCGCACGAGCGGCAGATAGCGCTCCACCAGAACGTTGCGGAGATCCTCGTTCTTCTGGGCCTTGTACTGTTTCCAAACGTTCTGGATGTCGATCTCGGCGGGCGAGGCGCGCTTGGAGCTCTCCACAGGTCGGTTCATCTTATTCTTTCACCTTGCGAGGAACTGACTCTCCCTCGATCACCCGGCCGACGCCCCATCCCATTGCATAAAAGATCCCCAGAACCAGAAGCCCTCTCTGAAAGATATCCGCTGACGCGTCGTTCCGATACCATCCCCCCAGACTCACGCATAAAAAAGCCCCCAACGCCCAGGAGGCTGCCCATCGATGCCGAAACCCCTCCTTCACTCTGGCCACGCAAGGCTCGTTTTACACCGGCATGACCCGCCGGGTCCAGAACTGAGCCACACGGCGGAAAAACCCGCGGCGGAAGTTTCCCTGAGCGTCTTGGCGCGAACGGCCGTCCAAGAGCATCGCCAGCGTCCGGAAGCAGGCGCTCGCGGGAGCCTGCGGGGCATCCCACAGGATGGGGCGCCGGTGGCGAACCGCCTCCTGCAAGCGGTAATCAGCCACAACGTATCCCATCTTTTCCACGGAAACCTTGAGGAGCTGGCGGCTGACGGCCGCGATCTTCTCGGCGACCATGAGCGCCTCGGCCCGGTCACGGGCCTGGTTGACCACCACCCGCAGGCGCTCCGGGACATTCCGCCGGGAAATCATTTTGATCATGGCGAAGGCGTCCATGACGGAAGTCGGCTCAGGGGTCGTCACCACGATTGCCTCGTCGGAGGCGCACACGAACTCCACCACGTTCTGGGAGATCCCGGCACCGGTGTCGATCACGAGAAAGTCTGAGGAGGCTTCCAGAAGCTCGAGGTGACCCAGAATCTCTTCGCGATCCTCTCCGCCAAGATTGGCCAGGCGTGAAAAACCCGAGGCGCCGGGCAGGAGCCTCAAACGCGGCGCCACTGGCAGAAGGATTTCGGAAAAGGTCTTGTCCCCGCGCATGACGTGGGCCAGGTTCCAGCGGACGTCGGCATTAAAAAGGATATCGGCGTTGGCCAAGCCAAGGTCGAGATCCACGAGTAAAACCTGGAAACCCCTCTGGGCGAGCGCCGCCGAGAGGTTGACGGCGAGATTGGTCTTTCCGGTGCCTCCCTTGCCGCTCGTGATGGCAACTGTCCGCCCCCGGCTGCCTTGGGGCGCCTCCTGGACGAGCTCCCGGAGCCTCGCCGCCTGATCGTTCACGCCATCCCCCGGAAGACGCTTCGATCCACGCCCGGCAAAGGCTCCTCGCGCAGGATGAGGCGCGCCAGGCGCCCCGATCGGCCCGGCTCGATGTCGTCAGGCACCGATTGGCCAAAGGTGACATAAGAAAGCTTCCGGTCTACCCGGGCCATGACATTCAGAATGAGGCCGAAGGTCTCGATCTCATCGAGCTTCGTGAGGACGATCTGCGTCACACCGAGCGGCATGAAATTCTCGATCGTACGGCACATCGCCTTGGCGTTGGCCGTGAGGCTCATCACCAGATGCACCTCGTCGGGACGCGCCGCGTCGAGAAAGAGCTTGAGCTCGTTCAAGCGCAGCGTGTCGTGCTGACTGCGCCCCGCGGTGTCGATCAGGGTTACGTCGTGCCCCGAAAAATCCTGGACCGAGCGGCCCAGCTCCGCAGGGCTGTCGGCCACGCGCAGGGGGATCTTGAGGATGTTGGCGTAGCTTCGGAGCTGTTCGACCGCCGCCAAACGGTAAGTGTCGATCGTGATGAGCCCCACCGAAACCTTCTCGCGCAGGTGCATCCGGGCGGCGACCTTGGCGACGGTCGTGGTCTTCCCCACGCCGGTAGGGCCGACGAAGACGACGCGTTTGGCGCGCCCCCCCGGAACGACGATCGGCCCCGAGGTCGGGAGACGCTCCTCGAGCACCGCGCGCAAATGCGTCCGGAGGATTTCCGGGTCCTTGAGCTGATCGCGGGAGAGCTTCTCGTTTAAGGATTTGACGATGGCGCAGGCGATGTCCTTGGCCACCTCATTTTCCACAAGCCTCTGGTAGGCTTCCTGAAGCTCAGGGGTCAGATCCGGCACATCGCCCCTGACACGTCCCGCCATCTCGACAATGGCAGATTTCACGTACTGGAGTTCTCGCAGGATCTCCCCGCCTGCCGAAAGGGACGCGGCGGAAGAGGCAGCGGCTGTCCCCCCTCCCCCTCCCGGAAAGCTGGGTTCGATCCGCCGCGCGAGCATCTTGGTGCGGGCCACGTCCCTTCCGCTACAGGCCTCGACTTCAATGACGGTCCGCCCCATAAGTCCCATCAGCCCCTCGCGCTTGACACGCCGGGTGCTCAAGATCACAGCGTCCCGACCAAACGCCTGCTTGATCTGGGCGATCACCTTGTCCTCGGAGGCCCCTAAAAAAGTGCGTATGTTCATGGCCTTCTGCGGCGCGGGCGTCAAACGGCGAGCGCTGCCACCCCCGTTGTTTCAACTCTCATGTCCGGCAGGATCTCGTTGTAGGACAGGACGGTGAACTGGTGTCCGGCATTGTCGGTGATCCGTTTCACCTGCGCGCGAATCTGCGGCGAACATAGCACAACCGGCGGATGACCCGCAACGACCAACTTCTCGACCTCGGCGGCGATTGCGTCGATGACGTTCTTTACGGTCTTTGGCGGAAGAGTCAGGAACGTGCCGCTTTCCGTGTGCTCCATCGCCTGGACGAGGATTTCCTCCATCTTCGGATCCAACGTCACACAATGGATGATCCCCTTCTCCTGAACCGACTGGCAAATGGTCCGTCCCAGGGACATCCGGACGTACTCCGTGAGGAGCGTCGGGTCCTTGGTTTTACCTCCCACGTCGCCCAGGGACTCCAGGATCGTTTCAAGATCCCGGATCGAGACGCGCTCGCGCAGAAGATTCTGCAGAACCTTCTGGATATCTCCGATCTTCACTGTCTTGTCGACAACCTCGTCGATGAGTTTCACGGCGCGGCCTTCGTTGGCGGTCTTGAGATTTTCGATCAAGGAGTGGACCTCAGTGCGCGTCAGGAGCTTCTCGGCGTTGGCGCGGATCACTTCGGTGAGGTGGGTCGCAATGACGCTGGCGGCATCCACCACCGTGTAGCCCAGGGCTTCGGCCCGGGCGCGCTGGGCCGCGGAGATCCAGACGGCCGGCAGTCCGAAGGCGGGCTCCGTGGTCTGCATCCCGTCGAGCTTCCCCCTCGTGGTGCCCGGGTCCATCGCCAAAAGCTGACCCGGATAGGACTCCCCCTTAGAGACGACCGCGCCGCGGATCTTGATCACGTACTGGTTGGGCGACAGCTGCATGTTGTCCCGGATACGAATCGGGGGGACCACGATCCCGATCTCGAGCGCCAGCTGCCTGCGGATCATGGTGATCCGGTCGAGGAGATCCCCGCCATGCGTGGCCTCGACGATCTTGATGAGGGCGTAGCCGATCTCGAGCTCCATCGCGTCGATGGGAAGAAGGGCCTGGACCTTGGGCGGGATCTTCGCGAGGCGCCTGCGATCCTCTTCATCTTTCTTGCGGGTCTCGCCGCGCGTGCGCCGCTCCACCGCGTAGGCGATCGAAGCGCACCCGATGCCCACCATCGCCACCACGAACTTCGGAAGCGGCGTCACCAGGAGCGCCCCCAGAAACCCCGTCACGGTCCAGAGCGTCAGCGGACGGGAGAAGATCTGCTGGAGGAGCTCTTCCCCCAGCTGGGCCTGGGCCGTCGCGCGCGTCACGAGGAGCCCCGAAGCCACCGAGATGATGAAGGCGGGAAGCTGGCTCACGAGGCCGTCGCCGATGGTGAGTTTCGTGAAGATGGAAAGCGCCTCCGTCACCGGCATGCCGTGCTCGAAAACCCCGATCACGAGCCCGCCGACAATGTTGATGAAGATGATGATGAGCCCGGCGACCGCGTCCCCCCGAACGAACTTGGAGGCGCCGTCCATGGCGCCGTAGAAATCCGCTTCCTTGGCGATCATGGCGCGCCGTTCGCGGGCCTCGGCTTCCGTGATCATGCCGGCGTTGAGATCCGCGTCGATCGCCATCTGCTTGCCGGGCATCCCGTCGAGGGTGAACCGGGCAGCCACTTCTGCGATGCGCGTTGCGCCTTTCGTGATCACGACAAATTGGATGATGACGAGGATCGCAAACAGGATGAATCCCACCACCTCGTTGTCGCCCGCCACGAACGTGCCGAAGGTCTTCACCACCTGGCCCGCAGCGTCGTCCCCCTGTTCGGCGTTGGCCAGAATCAACCGCGTCGTCGCGATGTTCAAGACCAGCCGAAAGAGGGTTGTCACGAGAAGCAGCGAGGGGAAGACCGAGAGTTGCAGCGGCCCCTGGACGTAGATCGTCGTCAAGAGGATCAAAACGGAGAGCGTCATGTTGAGAACCAGGAGGAAATCCAGGACCAGCGGCGCCAAGGGGAGGATGATGAGAGCGGGAAAGGCCACGAGAAGCATCGAGACAATGAGGCCGCGGTTCGCTTCCACCGTCTGCCAGAAGGTCCTGGTGCCTGCCGTGCCTGCCGCCATGTCTGCCTTTTCTCCTTATCTGGCCGCGCCGGCCTGGGCGAATTTCTGGCCCCGCGCCGGATCCAGCCCGTAGATGAACGAGAGCACTTCCGCCACCGCCTTGTAGAGCTGTTCGGGAATCACATCCCCCACCTTACAGGCCGCGAAGAGCGCCTGGGCCAAGGGTTTACGCTCGACGATGGGAATTTGGTGCTCGCTCGCGACCTGTCGGATCCGGAGGGCCATGAGACGCGCCCCCTTGGCCACGACGCGCGGTGCGGACATGTTTGCCGGATCGTAGTGCAGGGCGATCGCCAGTTCCGTTGGGTTCGTGATCACCACGTCCGCCTTCTCCACCGCTTTCATCATGCGCTGGCGAGCGAGCTGGCGCGCCAGCTGGAGCCGGCGCTGGCGGATCTGGGGATCCCCTTCGTAGCGGCGCAGCTCGTCGCGGACCTCCTGCTTGGTCATCCGCAGTTCCTTTTCATGTTGCCAGCGCTGGAACAGGTAGTCGAGCACCGCCAGGCCCACAAGAAGCAACGCCATCTTCATGGCCGTGAAAAAGATGGCCGAGCTGATCGCTCCCAGGATCCCCCAGGCGTCGAGCGTCGCAAGCGGCATCATCCCCTCCACCTCGCGCCGGACGATCCAGAACATGACGACGCCGATCACCACGATCTTGAGGAGGCTCATCACCAAACGCATCCCGCTCTGGGCCGAAAACAACCGGCCAAATCCCGTGAGGGGGTTCAGCCGCCCCAGGTCCGGCGTCAGGGATCGCCCGGAAAAGACGAACCCCGTCTGAAGGATGTTGACAGCGACGCCAAGGACCATCAGAGCGATCAGGAAAGGAAGGATGACTCCGCCCGAGGCTTGCACCATGTCCACCGCCAGGCGCACGGTGGAAGAGACATCTAAGGGGGGCCGGTCGATGTCCATCAGGATTTTTTCTTCGTAGGCCCCCAGAGCTGTCAGGATCCGGCTCCCCATGAAATAAAGAAGAAGAAAAGCCCCCAGGAGAAAAAAAGCCGAACCTAGGTCGACGCTGCGCACGACATTCCCGCGCTCGCGCGCCTCCTGGCGCCGCCGCGGGGTCGGGGCCTCTGTCCGCTCGCCTCGTGAATCATCCGCCATGCGCGCTCCGCTTCCTTACGGCGTCATCAGACGCGTCAGGATCTCTAGGTTCCAGCCGATGCCGCCGGGCGCCCGCACGACAATATCCATCAGCACGGGCATGAAGATCACGAGCACGATGAGCCCCACGGCAATCTGAATCGGGAAGCTGATCATCATGATGTTGACCTGGGGGACGGCCCGCGCTAGGAATCCCATCGCCAGGGTCACCAGGAACATAGCCCCCAGGGCCGGCGCCGCCGCCTGAAGTGCGATGAGGAAGATCGAGCCACACTGCTCCGCGAGAACCATTCCCAGGGAAGGGCGAAATGCCGCCCCCCCCAGCGGGATGACGGCGAATGTCCCCGCCAAGGACCGCATCAAGAGGTGGTGCCCGCCCACCGCCAAAAACACAAAAACCGCCAGGAAGAACTTGAACTCCTCGACCAAGGTCACTTCCGCTTCGGTGAACGGGTCGACGACGTTCGCCATTGCAAACCCCATCTTCTGCCCAATGAGGTGCCCCCCGAGCTGGATGCCGACGAAAACCAGGGAGCTCACGAAGCCGAAGAGGATCCCCACCGCGGTTTCAGAAACCGCGCATGCCACGAATCCGCCGAGATCCGTCGGCGCCGCCAGAGCGCGGCCGTGCACAACGGCGGGAAACAAAAGCAGCGCCAGCGCCACGGTCAGGAGCCCCTTCATCGCACCGGGGATGTTCCGGCTCCCCAAAAACGGTGCGAAGATGACGAACCCCGCAATGCGAAAGAGGACAAGCACGAAGATAAGAAAAAGCTCGGACCAAGGTTCCATGTCAATGGATCAGAATGGGGAAATTGACAAACACCTCCTGTGTGTAATCGAGCATCTTCTGGATCATCCAGGGCAGGAAGAAGATGGCTACCAGCGTCATCGCGATGATCTTGGGGACGAAGGCCAGCGTCATCTCGTGGATCTGCGTCACCGCCTGCAGGATGCTGATCAGAAGCCCCACCAGAAGCCCCGCCGCCAGGATCGGCGCGGAAATCACCAGGGACAGGATCAGCGCCTGTTTCCCCATCTCGATCGCGACCGCGGACATGTCCATACGCGTTCCCTAACCGAAACTGCGCACGATCCCGCCGACCACGAGCCCCCAGCCGTCGACCAGGACAAACAAAAGTATCTTGAACGGCAGGGAGATCATCACCGGCGGCAGCATCATCATCCCCATCGAGAGAAGCACTGACGAGACCACGATGTCAATCACCAGAAACGGCAGAAAGAGCAAAAACCCCATCATGAACGACACCTTGAGTTCGTTGAGCATGAAGGCGGGGGCAAGAACCGTCATGGGGATCTGGGCGGGCGAATGGAACCCGCCCCGCGGGATCTCGTACTTCCCGAGATCGAGAAACAACCAAACATCTTTGTAGTCGTTGCGCGAGAGCTGTTTGGTCATGAATGTCTTGATCGGCTTCATGCCCTTGGCCAGCATCTCCTGCTGGCCGATCGGGTTCTCCTTACGCAGATAGGGGACCCAGGCTTCCTGATAAACCTCGCGCCACGTCGGTCCCATCACGAGGAAAGTCAGGAAGAGCGACATCCCCATGATGATCTGGTCAGGCGGCAGGGACTGGGTCGCCAGGGCCCGGCGCAGGAATGCCAGAACCACCACGATCCGGGTGAAAGCCGTCGTCATCATCAGAATCGCCGGCGCCAGCGACAGCACCGTGATGAGGAGAAGGATCTCGACGGCGGCGGCGACTTCCTTGGGCCCCTCGGCGGTCTTGAAGAACGTGGGATGCGGGACCGGCAGATCCTCCGGCTCGGCGGCCGAGGCGTCGGCAATCCCCCCCAATAGCACGGAGAAAATCACAACGAAAAGCGCAGTCCTGAGCGGGACGCGCCTTCCCCCGATTATCGTCCTCTTGCGCGGCACGCCCCCCCTCCGAGCCGAGCCGTGACACACCGAACGCCTACGACCCTGCCGACTCCGTCATGCGCTTCGTCCGGCGCCTGAAGTTCCCCCTTCCGTGGGGCCTCCAGAAACCGGCGCGGAGCGTTCCTCATCCTCCCAAGACGACAATTTCCTCCGGATGGCGTCGATCTCCCTTCGCACGCGAAACTCGACCGCCTCTTCGGCCTCGAACTCACCGACCGGCGTGGGGCGCAAGACTGTCATCATCTGGCGCACTTTTTCGCCGAATGCCCCTCCCTTAGCGGCGGCGCCCGGCACCGCGGGGATCAGACGCTCTATCTCGGCCCCCTCGCCGAACTCCGAGAGCATCCGGACGGAGTCGGAGGTAACCCCCACGAGGATCATGCGCGATCCCACCCGCAGAAGTACAACAGACTGTTTAGGCCCCACGGCCGTCCGGGAAAGAATCTCGATCAAGCGGTTGGCGCCCGCCGCCTTGACCCCAGGCACCATCCGCCGCAAGAACCAGACCCCTCCCACCAGGGCCGCCAGGACCGCCGCGAGCGACAGAATCATCCGGACCGCGTCGCCGCGCGCCACAAGAGGATCAGCCAGGGAGCGGGACGGGTCGGCGGCGGGCCTGCGGCCGATGATCCCGCCATCCTGCGCAGGCTGAGGCGCCTCCTCAGCGGGAGGGGGAGGCGGATCGCCAGCGCGCCCGTCCAGAGCGGCGCCCCACAAAACGAAACTCAAAAAAATAAGAGCCTGTCTCATGAAATCATGTCCTACGGGTCCGCTCCTCCGAATTGAAGACATCCGTGATCCGCACGCAGAAATTGTCGTTCAAGACCAGCACCTCGCCCCGGGCGACCGGCTTGTCGTTGACGACGATATCCACCGGGTCGCCGGCAAGCTTGTCAAGCTCCACGAGCGACCCCACCTTCAGTTTCAGGACATCCGCCAGGTACATGCGGCTGCGTCCGAGCTCGATGCGAACCTCCAGGGGAATATCCTTGAGCATCTGGATATCCCCGGTAACGGCTGCGACAGTGGAGAGAGTCTCATCGACTTTGTCCTGCCCCGGCTTCTCAGTGTTTTTCTCTTCAGGCATGCCCCCTCCTCGCTTCGGTCATTGGGCGGGCCGCCGGGTCGGCAGCCAGACTTCCTTCACCACATCCTCTCCGTATTTCGCCTTGAACCGCTGGTTGATGACATCCTTGATCTCCCCCGCGAGACGCTTCGCCCCATCCTCGTAGATGATCTGATCCCGATCCTCGGCTGGAATGCGCAGAACGATGTCATGGATCGATTGCATGATCCAGGGAACGGATTTCTCGAGCGCCGTTTGGATCTCGGCAGAGCGCTTCTTGGCTTCCTCATCATGCTCGTCGACGGCGCCTCCCTTCAAAACGACCACACAGGAG
>SBBH01000030.1 GCA_005239795.1 Planctomycetales bacterium | reverse complement strand
CTTCGCGAGAGGCGTTGAAAGCCCCCTCCGTTTCCGGAAGCGGAAGTCCCCGCCCGAGATCCGCCACCCATTTGATGAGCGGAATTGCCGCGCCGGCCTTGCCGTGGACGAGCGCCAGGCGGAGGGCTCCGGAGAGGTTTGCGCATCCCATGGAGCGGAGCCGCAGGGTCTCGCGCGCGAGCTGCGCTTCCCGCGCCGCGAGAGCCGGTTGGAAAGCGGCCATCTCTGGGTAGGCGGCGCCGACGGCCTGGATCTGGCGGTTCTCCGCGAGTTCCGCGAAGACCGCGCAGGCGAAAAGCGATAGGGCTGCGGCGCTGGCCGGGTCGCGCCGTAACGCATGGAGGGCGGCGATCTGGGCCATGATCTCGTTGACGGAGAACGTGGGAACAAATCCCTGCAAGGGTTCGCTTCCGCTGATGGAGAAAGAAGCCAAGTCCAGGGGCTGGAGTGTCTGAGTCTTGCTATTGTCACCCCCCAACGTCCACACCTGGGACAACGGGAGAGAGAGTCTTCCCACCCGTGTGCGCGCCAGGCGCGCCGGCTCCGACTGGAAGAACTTCTCGCTTGACGCCAGGAGGCTCGCGACGGCCGTGGGGGCAAGATCCGCGCCGTGGGGTTTTAGGATTTCGGCGGCCTCTTCGCGGATCGGGGCCGGTTCGCTCGGGTCGTCGCGCAGGGCTTGAATGTGGGCCAGCGCATAGAGCCGGCTGGCGTCGTTCGGGCAGCGGTTGTCCGAGAGGAGTTTCTTGAGGAGATGCAAAAGGGAGGCGCGTAGGTCCGGATCGCGCACAGCCAGGCATTCCGTCCAAGGAATGATGAGGTCGGGGCCGAGCTTTTCCGCCAGTGTCATGATCTTGGCGCGCTTGTCTTGCTCGCGGGTTTTGAGCTGTTCGAAGAGCTCTGGCACGGCTGAAGTTCCGATGCGGACGAGGCGCGTTTCGGCTTCCCAGGCGGCTGCGGAATTCTCCTGCGGGCCAAAGGCAAGACATTCGTGGATGACAGCGCTGATCGCCTGAGGGGTGGCCACCCGGTGTTCGCTCTGGGCCGTTGCAAGGGACAGGATACGTGCGGCAGGCTCCCGCAAGAGGTCGTCCTTGAGCATTGCAAAGAGGGTGGGCTCATGTTCGCCCGTGGAAAGTCGACGCGCTTCGGCGGGGCTGGGATCTTGGGCCAGGAATTGCTGGATTTTGGCGAGGGCTTCCTGGGAGTTTCCGGCGTTGAAGGCGTCCACCGATTCCTGGAAGGAGTCGCCGGCCCTCTCGGCGCAGGCCAGAGTCATGGAGAGGGAGAAGGAAAGGAGAGCGGCGGGGAGGGAAGTTGTCAAAAATTGAGCAGACACGACAACCATTCGAACAACGTGCCCAGGCAAAGTCAAGATGACAATCGACGGAAATACGCAAGGGAAATGGCTTTAGCCAAGATCCCCTGGCGGCCGATGAGGAAGGGATGGGTCAGGAAGCACAGCCTGAGGATCTGCTCCTGACGGAAGAGGCCAGCGAGCCCACGGCGGATTTGTCGACCTTGAGATGGATGGCCAAGGACGCGATCCAGGAAGGGGTGACTTTCTACGGGCGCTTTGCCCCCGAGGGGTGGGTGCTGCACGCGCGCCGTTTGGCAGGAGTCCCGGTCCGGTTCGCGCTTGATAAAAGCCTTTCGTTTGGCGGATTTGGCGCGCTCTTAGCAGTTCTTCTGGAACCTGGAGATTCCTACAGCGTAGGGCTCGACCGGCGGACTGTTCCAGTCGAGGGGGAGTTTTTCGTGACTGGGGGGGAGCATCCGGTGTTGCGCGCCGGGGATCTGACAGACTCTCCGATCGCTTTTTTCCGGAAACTCTCCCGGGAGGAGTTTGAGATCGAAGTCCCCTGGAAGACTGATTTTGCCGGATGGCCGGCAACCCGGCCCATTTTGTAGGGATTCTCCTTAAAGGTCAGAATGGCAGAGAGGTTCCATCTTGAATGATCCGGGGCTTTCCTGTGAGACGATCTTTCCTAAAGAAATTAATTAATTAAGTTACGTCAGTAAGTAAAAATCCATTTTTTGTTCAAGGCTTGGCATTTGCGCGTTCACTGGATATGAGCCGTCGCATCTTCGTTTTGGACAGCACGGGGGATTCCCGCGCGGCCCTGGAGCGGCTTCTTGTAAACCGAGGCTTCTCGGTGTGCGCCAGCGGCGCTTGGGAAGAGGCGGCCGAGATTTTGGAGCGCGAGCCGCTCGATCTTTTGATGGCTGATTCCACGCCGCCCGCCGAGGATTTCCTGGAAGCGATCCTTGTGATCCACGCGCGCTTTCCCGTTTTGCCGATTTTCCTGGTGACATCGTTTTCCCAAAACGAGCGCGAGATCGAAAAGGTCCGCCCTGTCTGCCGGTGCATTTTCGAGAAGCCCCTCGATCTCGGGGCGATGGATCGGGCGCTTGGCGCTCTTTTCGCGGTGGCCTGAGGGCGGCGAGCCAAAGGAGGACCTTATGGCGTCCGGAAAAATCATCGGAATCGATCTAGGAACCACGAACTCCGTGGTGGCGATCATGGAGGGGGATCGCCCCGTTGTCATCACGAATGCCGAGGGGAGCCGTCTCACGCCGTCGGTCGTCGGGTTCACGGAGAAGGGGGAGCGCCTGGTGGGGATCCTCGCCAAGCGCCAAGCGGTCACCAACCCCAAAAACACGGTCTATTCCATCAAGCGGTTCATGGGGCGCCGCCACGAGGAGGTGGGCCAGGAAGAGAAGATGGTCCCGTACAAGGTGGTGGGCAAATCCGGCGAGCTTGTGAAAGTAGAGGTGCGCACCAAGACCTACACGCCGCCTGAAATCTCGGCGATGGTGCTGCGAAGCCTCAAGGAGACGGCGGAGGCCTATCTGGGGGAAAAGGTCGATCGGGCCGTGATCACGGTTCCCGCCTACTTTAACGACGGCCAGCGCCAAGCCACCAAAGATGCCGGCGCGATCGCAGGGCTCGAGGTCGAGCGGATCTTGAACGAGCCGACGGCCGCGGCCCTGGCCTATGGCCTCGACAAGAAAAAGGACCAGAAGATTGCGGTCTTCGACCTGGGGGGCGGCACCTTTGACATTTCGATTCTGGATGTCGGCGAAGGGGGGGTCTTCCAGGTTCTTGCCACGAACGGCGATACGCATCTGGGGGGCGACGATTTCGATCAGAAGGTGATGGACTACATCGCCGAGGAGTTCCGGCGCGAAAACGGGATCGATCTGCGTAAAGATGTCCTGGCGCTTCAGCGCCTGAAGGAAGCGGCGGAGAAGGCCAAGTGCGAACTTTCGAGCTCCACATCAGCCGAGATCAACCTGCCGTTCATCACGGCGGACGCCTCAGGACCCAAGCATCTTGTGGTCCAGCTCTCTCGTGCCAAGCTTGAGCAGATCACCGCGGACTTGATCGAGCGCTGCCGCGGTCCCATGGAGCGAGCGCTCGCCGACGCGAAGCTCAAGCCCTCCCAGATCGACGAGGTGGTCCTGGTGGGCGGAATGACCCGGATGCCGCGCGTCCAGGCCCTGGTGAAGGAGATCTTCGGCAAGGAGCCGAACCGCTCCGTCAACCCCGACGAAGTGGTGGCAGTGGGGGCGGCGATCCAGGGAGGGATCATCGGGGGGGATGTGCGCCGCGACATCCTGCTCTTGGACGTCACCCCCTTGTCGTTGGGGATCGAAACGCTGGGCGGGGTTTTCACACGCCTCATTGAACGCAACACCACCATCCCTACCTCCAAGAAGCAGGTCTTCTCGACAGCCGAGGACAACCAGCCCGCCGTCGACATCAAGGTGTTCCAAGGGGAACGCGAGATGGCCGCGGACAACCGTCTCCTAGGGCAGTTCCAGCTGGCGGGTATCCCCCCCGCTCCGCGCGGTATGCCGCAGATCGAGGTCGCTTTCGACATCGATGCCAACGGTATCCTGAAGGTGTCCGCGAAGGATCTTGGCACAGGGAAGGAGCACCAGATCCAGATCAAGGCCTCCTCCGGGCTCTCGGAAGAGGAGATCAAGAAGATGCAAAAAGAGGGAGAGAAGCACGCCGAGGAGGACAAGAAGCGCCGGGCCGCCGTGGAGGCGAAGAACCGCGCCGATCAGCTGATTTATCTTACGGAGAAATCCTTGAAGGAAGCGGGCGACAAGATCGACGCCGACGAGAAAAAGAAGGTCGAGGAAGCGGTCAGGGCCCTCAAGAAAACGATGGAAAAAGGGGACGCCGCCGCGATCGAAAAGGGGATCGAGGCGTTGGAGAAGGCCTCGCACGGCCTCGCCGAGAAGCTCTACAAATCGGCCGCATCGGCCGATTTGTAGAGCTT
>SBBH01000003.1 GCA_005239795.1 Planctomycetales bacterium | reverse complement strand
GGGGTTCACGTCTCCGATCGGGAGGAACATGGTCTGATTGTCACGTCCAAGCGGAGATTGTCGAGGGGAAAAAACTCCCTATGATGAATCCTTCCGGATGAGAGCTGAACGCCGCCTGTTTCTGCCCTTGCTCTTGGCGCCGGCCCTGGCCGCGGCCGCTTCTGCGGCAGCCCCGAGTGTTGCCCCTCCCTCCTCGCCGAAGCCGGTGCCGGACATCCTCCCGATCCTCTCAGCCGCCAAGGCCGCCGGAAGCGATTTCGACCCCTCCGCGGCGCTGGCCGCCTTCGAGGCGCTGGTCAAAGAAGCCGCCGAGCACGGACAGGCTCCGAGCACCCCAGAAGATCCCGCGGCGGCCCTCGACAGGCTCTACCGGTTTCTCTTCCGGGAAAAGCGCTGGGAAGCGGTCGATCCGAAAGGAACCGCCCCCATTCCCCTCGACGCCCTCTTCGTCTCGGGGGTCTTGCGCGACGGACGAGGGACACAGCCAGCGCTCTCGATCACCCTTTTTCTTCTGGCCGAGCGGGCCGGAATCCCCGCGCGCCTCTGGGCGCTTCCGGAACGCCTTCTGATCAGCGTCCCCACGGCTGACGGCCCCCTTTTCCTCGATCCCATGCCCTTGCACGGCCCTCCTTTTCTGGCGCGCGAGGCGCTGGTGCGGGAGGCGGGAATGCTCGACGGGATGAAGGAATCGGACGCGCTTTTCCCCTTGGAGCGCGGACAGATCCCCGCCTATCTGCGCGCGCGCCTGGCGATCCGGCTCCTGGCGGTCCCGGCTCATGACTCGGCGGTCCGCGCGCGGGATCTTCTGGCCGAAGCGCTTAAAACGCTCCCTTTACCTGAGATCCTCTACGCCTATGGGACGGCGCTCGCGGAATCGGGAGAGCCGCAGAAGGGCCTGGATACGCTGACAGCCCTGGCGCAAAACCCCTCTTTCTTCCGCGCGAAGGGGTTGGCTCAAGCGGCCCGGATCTATACGGTCCAAGGGAATGCCGCTAAGGCTCGCGAGGCGCTCGCAGAGGCTGAAAAACTCTCGCCGTCCGAGCCGCTCGTCCCTTGCGTCCGGGCGCTTCTGACCCAGATCGAGGGACGTTGGCCCGAAGCCGCCCGCGAGTTCGAGGCGGCCGCAGCCCGCGCGCCGGAGGCGGGGTCGTCGGCTCTGCGCGCCGCCGCGATTGAGGCCGCCGTGCGATCGAGACTCCGCGCCGCCACGGCTCCCGGACCAAATCAGAAACCTGCCGACCTTCCTTACGACCCCGACGGCGTCCAAGGCGCCGACGCCGCGCGCGCGCGTGTCCTTGAACTTCTGCGGGGCACCCTGAGCCAGGATCCGAAGGTCGCCCCCTACTGCATGGCCCACCTCTTGCGGATGGAGGGATCAGCCCTGCCGGGGCTCTTGGAAGCTGTGGCGCTGGCGCCGACGACGCTTCGCCTGCAAGCGGTGAAACTCGCCCCGAGCGTCCTCCCCGATCGGCGCGCGCACGCCATCCTGGGAGAGGCCCTGCGCGACCCGGACCTCGAGGTGCGCCTGGAAGCGGTGAAGCTCATCGCCAAGCTCGGCGCGCGCGAGACGTTCGACATCCTGGTGCGCCTGCTTGAGGAGGCCGCCGGACGCCTGGAGGAAGGGCCCCTCGCGCGGGCGCTCTGCCGCGAGACCGCCTACGCCCTCCTGGCCTTCGACGCGCCGCCGGCCGTCCAGCGCCTCTGCCTGGCCCAGGTCCTGCCGGATCTGGATTCGACCGAACCCCCAACCCGCGCGCGCGCCTGCACAGCGCTTTCAGGGGCCGGCGGGACTGACGGCGCCAGCGCCGTCGCCAAAAAGCTCACCGACGCCGACGCGGCCGTGCGAGCCGCAGCGGCCGAGACGCTAGGGAGGATCGGCGAGGAGAGCGCGGTCGAGCCCCTGATCGCGGCGCTTTCAGACGAGGATCCGGCGGTGCGGGCCGCGGCGGCGAAATCCCTGGAGCGGATCACGCGCCAGCCGTTCGGAGAAGATGCGGCGGCCTGGACGGCGTGGCAAGCGCGGCGAAAGGACGACTGATTTTCGTGGATCGTGATTCGTGAGTCGTGGTTCGCAGAAAAACAACATGAGAAAAGATGTAGCTCTCGCTTCGTGCGCCGAGCTTGAAACCCAACGCATCATCGCCCCAGCGAAGAAATTACGGCTCAGAACAAACTCTAACCGATCTAGAAGAAATTCTGGATCATGAAAGCCGCATGCTGACGAATCTCATTAAAGCTCTCCGCTGATCGGCTGCCTCTCGAATCTGGAAACCATTCCGGCGAATCACGCACCACGAACCACGCATCACGAGAAGAACTCTACTTTCTCATCAGCGCCACAAAAACCTCTTCCAGCGTCGAGCGGCCCGGGGCGATCCCCCGGATGCCGGCCCCCTTGGCGCGCAGGAAATCGACGACGCCGTCGAGCGCCTCGAGGGAAGCCAGGCGGAGCCTGACGTTTGCCGGAGAGGCCGCCTCCACGACCGTCGCCCAGCGGGCAAGCTCCTGGCCCCAGGCCGGCTCCCACCGCGTAAGAGCCATCTCGTACTCGTGCATAGGCGCGGTGAGCTCCTCGATGGTGCCGGAGGCAGCCATCTCCCCCGCGCGCAGGATCGCGACGCGGTCACAGATGGTCTCCACTTCGGACAAGAGATGTGAATTGACGAAGATCGTGACCCCCTGTTTTTTAAGCGCCAGGAGGATGTCTCGCACCTCCACCCGACCAATCGGATCGAGGCCGTCCGTGGGCTCGTCCAAGAACAAGATCCGCGGCGAGGCGAGAAGCGCCTGGGCCAGTGTCAATCTCTGCCGCATCCCCTTGGAATATTCGCGGACCTTGTCCTTGCGGCGCGCGGCAAGTCCCACCTGATCGAGGACCTTTCCGATCCGCCGCGAGAGATCCCCGCCCGAAAGCCC
>SBBH01000035.1 GCA_005239795.1 Planctomycetales bacterium | reverse complement strand
CGGAGGCGGCCGCGGCTGCCCGCCTAGGCGGGCAGGGTGGGAGGAGCAACCCGGAGCTGAACTAGCATTTCACTGGACCAAAGAATGGGGGCAGGTCACTTGGAATCATCCCGAATCCGGGGGAACAGCAGGCGTTTATATATCGCGGTATTATACCGGTATATTTACATACGATAAGAAATAACGCCGCTCGGCTCGCTTTGTCGAAACTCCCTCATTTCACACGATCAAACGGGGCGACCGTTCACGAACCTTAGGATTCGTGCGAAAATAACGTATGTTTTTTATTGCAATGCATCGTTTTGGTTTTGTCGTCTTTCCGTCACACTTTTTTCGCACGAATCCTATATAAAGCGCTGTGCGGAAAGGAACTAGATGAAAAGGTTTCTCGTGCAAGACTCCTGGATATTCGTTCATATTCCGTGAGCCTTTCTGTCAAACACAGAAGTTATTTCCGCACAGCGCCTTAAGGCGGATCCGGCACGAGCCGCACTGGCCGCACGGGCGTGGGACGTCACGCTGGCAGCTCCAGGTCGCCCCGATCGGGACGGCCAGACGCCGCGCGAGCGCCAGGACCTGGCGCCCTCGCAGGCGGATCAGCGGCATCACGAACCGCGGGGCGGGGCGCTCGCGCGAGGGGCGCCCCGCGCGGGCGAGGAGATTCATCTGGCGGAAAAAAGAGGCCCGCGCGTCTCGATAGAGCGCGCCGTCGTCGCGTGTGTGGCCGCCGACGATGACCGGGATCCCCTCGCGCTCTGCCACCGCAAGCGCAAAGGCGTAAAAAACGGCGTTTTTGGCGGGGATATAGCCGTCCGGCGCGCCGTCGGCGCGCGTGGGGCCCACAAGGGGGAGGCGGACCGTCATGGCGCGCGGCATCCAGGCCGCCCGCGTCAGGCGCGCGAGCGAGCGTCTCTCGCCGCGGGGGCGTCCCGCGTAGTCGAAGGCGAGAATCGAGACGTTTGGCGCGCCGAAACGGCGGACGGCCCAAAAAAGAGCCACGGCCGAGTCGAGCCCACCCGAGGCAAGAACGAGAACCTTCATTGAAGGTGGATTCCTCCGTCCACGATCAGGGTCTGCCCCGTGATGAAGGAGGCCTCATCGGAGGCCAGGAACCGCACCGCGGCGGCAAGCTCTTGGGGCGTTCCGATCCGTCCGAGCGGCGTCATTTTTTTGATGGCGGAGATTTCCTTCTTTGTGAGCTTCCAGTCGTCAATCCAGGATGTTGCGATCGAGCCGGGGGCGACACTGTTGACACGGATTTTTGGAGCGAGAGAGCGCGCCAGGGCGCGCGTCAATCCTACGACGCCCGCCTTGGCGCCGCTGTAGGCCAGAAGCGTCTCATCCCCCGCCAGGGCGGCGCTCGACGAGATGAACACCATCGCGCCCCCTGAGCGCATGCGGCTCGCCGCCTGGCGCGCCAAATAAAAAGGGCCCGAAAGCTCCACGGCCAGAACCCGCTCCCAGTCGGCATCGCGGATTTTGGCAAGCGGCGCGTTCCAGAGGGTTTTTTGGGAAAACCCCGCCGAGCAGACGAGGATGTCCAGGCGCTTCGAGCGGCGCCACGCCGCGTCGACCATCCGCCGCGCGTCGCGGCTCCGGGCGACGTCCCCGTGCACCAGGAATCCTTGCGCTGGTCCCACGCGCGCGAGCGTCTCCGAGGCCGCGCGCCGGTCGCGGTGGTAGCCGATCGCGACGCGCGCACCGGCGGCGGCCAGTGCCTCAGAGACTGCCCGCCCGATCCCGCGCGAACCGCCCGCGACGAGCGCGACCTTGCCCGCGAACGTGACAGACGGCGCCACGGCCGGAGTCTACGGGTCGGGCACCGAGGACGCTACAGGAGCGCGTCCAGGATCCAATAGCAAAGCGCCCCGCCCCCGATGCAGGCGGGGAAGGTGAAAAACCACGCGTAGATGATCTTCTGGCCGATCCCCCAGCGGACCGCCTTCACGCGGTGCGCGGCGCCGACCCCCAGGACCGAGCCGGTGATCGAGTGGGTCGTGCTGATCGGGATCCCGCTCAGGGTGTTCGCGAGGATCGTGGCGGCCCCCCCGAGCTCCGCGGCGGCCCCCTGATAAGGTTTCAGGTGGATGATCCGTGACCCGAGCGTGCGGATGACGCGCCAACCGCCGATGGCCGTCCCGAGCCCCATGGCGGCCGCGCAGGAGAGGCGCACCCAGAGGGGGATCGGCATCTCCCCCTTCTGGCCGATCTGGAGCGTCCCCATGGTGACCAGCGCCCCTGTGATGATCCCCATCGCCTTTTGGGCGTCGCCGGTCCCATGGCTGAACGACATCAGCCCCGCCGTCAGGATCTGGACCTTGCTGTAGACGCGGTTCACAGTCGCCGGGCTCCAGGTTCTGGAGAGGAACCGCATCGCCCGGACGATGGCGAAGCCGGCGAGAAACCCCGCCACCGGCGAGACGAAGACGCCGAAGAGGATCTTTTGGATTCCGGGCCCCTTGAGGGCCGTGGCCCCCGCCGTCGCCAGGACCGATCCGATGAGCCCTCCCATTAGTGAATGCGAACAGCTGATCGGCAGGCCCCAGACCGTGCAGAGCGTCACCCAGATGGGCGCCACCACGACCGCCGCCAGGAACGTGGTCCCCGAGAGGAGCCCCGAATCGGCAATATCTTTCCCCACGGTCTTGGCGACCTCGGAACTGAAAAGGGCGCCGACGAAATTGAGAAGGGCGGAAAAGGCCAGGGCCGTCGCCGGACGCATGACGCGCGTCGAGACGGACGTGGCGATGGCGTTGGCGGCGTCGTTCCAGCCGTTGGAGATGTCGAAGAGCAGGGCGAAGACGATGATGAAGAAGGCGAGAAGCTCGGGGTCCATGCGCGGTGGCGGCGGGCCTGTTTCAGGCGTGCTTCAGGACGATCCCCTCAATGATGTTGGCGACGTTCTCGCAGCAGTCGGCGGTCGCTTCGAGGCGTCCGTAGAGCTCCTTCCACTTGATAAGCTCCTTGATGTTTTCCTCGTTGTCGAAGAGGCGCGTGATCATGGCGCGCGAGATCTCGTCCGCCTCGTGCTCGAGTTCCTTGATCCGCGTGCAGAAGGCCGAGAGCTCCTTCAGCTGGGCGAGGTTGGCGATCGCCCGCTCGATCTCGAGCGCCGCCGCCAGGAGGATGTCGGCCATCCGGATCTCCTCCTGCGTGGGGCGGGCGATCTTGAGCATCACCATGCGGCTCGAGACCCCCTCGATCTCGTCCAGGATGTCGTCCAGGCCCGTCGCCAAGCTGTGGATATCCTCGCGGTCCAGGGGCGTGATGAAGGTGGTGTTCAGTTCCTTGATGATCGTGTGCGTCGTCTTGTCGCAGTCATGCTCGGTTTCCTTGAGGGCCTTCGCCTTCATCTCGACATCCTCGTAATGGGTGAGCATTTCCTTGAGTTGTCTTGCCCCCTTCACGATATGGCGGGCCTGTTCAGCGAAGAGGAGGTGGAACTTGTCCTGCCGGGCAGGGCCGAAACCGAACATTGGTCGGGTGTATACACGATGGATCGACCCGCGTCGACAAAAAAATAAAAAGAGCGTCAGGCCCGCGGATGCGCCTTCCGGTAGGCGTCCCGCAGACGCCCTGCGGTGAGGTGCGTGTAAGTTTGCGTCGTGGAAAGCGACGCGTGCCCTAAAAGCTCCTGCACGGTCCTTAAGTCCGCCCCGCGGTCGAGTAAATGCGTCGCGAAGGAATGGCGCAGGGTGTGCGTCGAGGTGCGCTTCGTGATCCCGGCGGCGGCGAGGGCTTTCCGGACGATCCGGCGCAGGCTCCGGGTCGTGAGAGGGCCGCCGGAGGCGTTCACGAAAAGGGGGGGATTCTCTTCTTTTTTGCGCGTCGGGCGCCGCGCCGCCACCCGTTCGATCGCTCGCACGGCAGACCCCCCCAAGGGGACGATCCGCTGTTTGGATCCTTTTCCGGTAACACGCGCCGTCCCTTCCGACAGATCCACGTCATCGAGGCGGAGCTTCACCAGCTCCTCAGAGCGCAAGCCTCCCCCGTAGAGGACCTCGAGGATCGCCCGATCCCGGGCTTTCCGCCAGGCGGGGCTCTTCCCCAGGTCGACCTCGACCAGGGTTTTAGCCTCCGATTCGCTCAGAAACGACGGAAGCGTCCGCCCGACGCGCGGGATCGAGAGCCCCGCCGCGGGGTTGACGGCCGCCCTGCCGCCGCGCACCAGGAACCGGTAGAAGGCGCGGATCGCCGCGACCTTGCGCGCCATGCTGCGCTTCGCGAGCCCCTTCTGCTTCATTTCCAGCAAAAAGGAGCGCAGGTGGCTCACCGTCGCGCCGGCGTAGCTGGACACGCCGAGCCGCTTCAGATGACCCGCGAGCTGCGAAAGATCGATCCGGTAGGCCCGCAGGGTGTGCGCGGAGCATCCCCGCTGTGTGGCCAGATGGCTCAGGAATCGCTCGGCTTCGGCGGGGAGTTTCGACGCGCGCGCGCCCACAGAAGGGTTATCGGCCGAAGCGCCCTCTGGATCAAGGCGCCCGAGACTCTTGATCTGGCGGACCGGCGCACAGGCCGACTACAATCATTCTGTGAGCGAGGAATTGAAGCAGGCGTATCGGGACCGCGTCCTTCCTTACGTGCAGGGCCCCGCCCAGTACGTGGGGGGGGAGTTGAATTCCATCGTCAAACCTGGCGGCGTGAAATTGCGCGTCGCCTTGGCCTTTCCGGACGCCTATCCGGTGGGGATGAGCCACCTGGGGACGAAAGTCCTCTATGAGGTTGTGAACCGCCGCGCGGATGCCGCCGCCGAGCGGGTGTTCGCCCCCTGGCCCGACATGGAGGCGAAGCTTGTTGAAACGGGACTCCCCCTGGTGGGCCTGGAGACCTTCACGCCGCTTCATGAGATGGACCTCGTGGCGTTTTCGCTTTCGAGCGAGATGGATTTCACGAACATCCTGACGATCCTTGAGCGGGGGGGCTTGGCGATCCTGGCGCGGGACCGCCAGGACGCCGACCCGATCGTGATCGCAGGGGGGCACGCGGCGGTGGCACCGGAGCCCCTGGCTGACTTCATCGACCTTTTCGCGATCGGCGACGGGGAAGAGACGATGGATCGGATCGTCGCCGAGATGATCGCCCTCAAAGAGTCAAACGTCACGAGCCGGCGCGAGCGGATCCTCGCGCTCGCTTGCCGGATCCCGTGCCTCTATGCGCCCAGTCTCTACGAGCCGGCCTACCATGCCGACGGGACCTTGAGGGATCTCGTGCCGACGGCGGCCGGGCTCCTCCCGGTCATCAAGGGGGCGCAGGTCGAGGATTTCGACGCGGCGGTCTTTCCCACGAAACCTATCATTCCCTTCACCGAGGTGGTCCATGATCGGATCACGCTCGAGGTAATGCGGGGGTGCCCCTGGAAGTGCCGCTTCTGCGAGGCCACCAACGTCAAGCGCCCCGTGAGGCTCCGCACGGTCGAGACTCTGGTCCGCTACGCCGAGGAGATCTACAAGAACACCGGTTACGATGAGATCGCGCTCCTGTCGCTTTCGACAAGCGACTACCCCTATCTGGAGCCGCTCGCGACAGAGCTCAACCGGCGCTTCCGCGACCGCAAGGTGAGCCTGTCGCTCCCGTCCCTGCGTGTGGGGGAGCAGATCCAGATCCTGCCCAAACTCCTCTCGGACGTCCGGAAAAGCGGCATGACCCTCGCCCCCGAAGTGGCGACCGACCGCCTGCGGTGCGTCATCGACAAGCGGATCAAGAACGAGGACCTTTTTAACGGCGTCCGGGAGGCGTACCGCCACGGGTGGGACCTGGTGAAGCTCTACTTCATGTGCGGGATCCCGACCGAGACTGATGAAGATATCGACGGGATCATCAATTTGGCGGAGCAGGTTTCGCGCGTCCGCAAGGAGGTCGGGAAACCTCCGGCGCGTGTCAACGCCACCGTCTCTCCCTTTGTGCCCAAAGGGCATATTCCGTTCCAGTGGGCCCCCATGCGCGACACCGCCTATTTCGAGCATGTGCGCTCGCGCTTGAAGCGCCGCGTGCGGGGCCCCATCCGGATCAAGTTCCACGGCCCCGAGCGCGCCTTCGTGGAGGGGGTTCTGGCGCGCGGGGACCGCAAGGTCGGCGCCGCGATCTACACCGCCTGGAAGAAAGGGGCGCGTTTCGACTCCTGGGACGAGCATTTCAAGAAGGAGGTCTGGGACGCCGCCTTCGCCGAGGCGAAGGTCGACCCCGCCTTTTACCTCTTCCGGGAGCGGACCAAGACCGAGCGCCTCCCCTGGCAGCATATCGACATCGGCCGGCGCCCCGACTTTTTGCGTATGGAATACGACAAGGCCTTGGGGCTTGTCCCCGAGTCGTATCACCCGCATTTCAAGCCGGCGGCGTCCGCTTCTTATTGAGTTTGGACGCGAAATGGATTGGTCAGTTTGATCTCTTTGAACAACTGAAAATCCTTTGTGTTGTGGGTTATGAGTGCGTGAATTTGGTTGTCGAGAAGCGTGATGGCATAAAGCGCGTCAAAGATCCGAGCTCCTTTAATATTCTGTTCAGCGCAGAACTCGACCGCCCGCCTGAGGGTGGAGCGTTTGGGATAAATTTTTTTGACGCGATGCGTCCGACTCAAAAACGCAACCCGGAGCCTGGCGTCTTGGGCCGACAATGGCTTTTGGACGCGGCGAGAACTCGTGATCACCGAAAAGTATTCTGCCAGGATCTGGGGGCTCACGCATGCGCGCAAGGAGCCATTTAAGACTTTCTCTAAAATCTCTTTGGATGCAGCGTGGTGAGGACTTGAAGGATCGTCCGCAAAAATCAGGATGTTGGTGTCCAAGCCGAAGATCTCAAGATTGTCGGTCTTCATAGATCGATGTCCGGGAGAGATCCCCTTGTGTGCCGAGCGGTTGGGAGCCGATGGGGCCGAGGACAGATTTTCTCCGCTTGAGCCACGGCTTGTGCTGTCGGATCATTTTTCGCATTCGCTTTGCATGAGCGTCCCGCTCGTAAGGGTCGTACACGATAAGCCCGCGCTTTGTACGAAGGACAAGGGCTCCTTTGGATTCCTCCAGTTTTTTTAAGATTTGGTGTCGCGTTTTATTGGGAAGATTTTTTATTGTCACCATATTTTAGTTCTCCTTTCACCCCATAAAAATGCTCACGTTTGAAACCCTCACAAAGTGACAATATATTCAGTAATAGACATAGTCAATAAAATTCTATATTAATTGATAACCTTTTATTCATTATTTTTTTAAAAATTTGCATCCATGCAAATTGTGCGGGGCTCTGGATGGAATTTTCGGGGTCCTGGGTCTGTCCCACTCCCGCCGGGAATGCCGGGGGTAGAGTGGGGTTGAGATGATGGAAAGTTTCGTCGTCGTCCCCCATCTCGCCGCGGATTCCCGCCGGGCGGTCTTGGTCCGGCATTTCGCCGAGGACGAGGACGTCGCCGCGATCCTCCTCATAGGGGATGTCACGGGGCAGATCCTCTCGGAGGGGGAGCTTCTCCTCTATCGCCAGGTCCAGGAGCTCTTTGCGGACGTGCGGACGGTCCAGGGGCGCGTCGCGATTGCGCGCGCGTACCTGGCGCAGCCGGGAATGACGGAAGCGTACCGGGACGCCGTCCGGTTCTACCTATCGCGGATCGCCGACATGGAGTCGGAGGAGCGGGTCGTCTGGAAGGAGGCGTTCTACCGGTCTTGTGAGCGCCTCGTCAAAATGCGAGAGGCGTTTGGGGGCCGCCGGTGCATCGCCCTGGCGGACACCCTGATCACGGCGCAGGTATTCGCCGGGAACCTCCTGGATTACGGGGAGATCGAGATCGGCAAGCGGATCGTGAAAGGCGTGGGCCTCTCCCCGCGCGAGCGGATCAGCGTTCCGGTGAAGGATGTCCCTGTCGAATACCGCGACGAGCTTCCCGGGGCCATTGCGATCGAGAAATATGCGAGGGATTATCACATTTTCGTGGCGAACGCCTATTCCCCTTCGCTTCAGAGGGTCCTGTCCCGCTCGAAGTGGCGCCTGACCATCCTGCCGGGGCAGACGACCGACGCCACCTCATTCGGGGGGGCGGCGTTCGCCTTCGAGTCGCCGGGGACGTTCAGCCTTTTTAAGTGTCGGGAGGAAGGGATGTTGCGCCAGGCGTACCAGTTCGTGGGGAACGACGCACGGCTTTTTCGAACGGACACCTTTGACTCGAACTTCAAGCTCTGCGGCACGACCGACGACATGAACCGCATGCCCCGCCTCTTCCTGGGCCGGTCCCAGCCGGCGCCGGCGTTCCCCTCGCGCCACGCTTTCAGAATGCCCCGGCGTAAACCCCAGTAGCCCGGGGCTGTTTTGCAATTAATGCACGTGTCCAGCTCGGGGAAGAGGAAAAATCCCCTCAGGGCCAGCGCGTTGCGCGGCGCGGGGTAGAGTAGACCGGTGGAAAGTTTCATGGTGGTTCCTCATCTGTGCGCGGACACGCGCCGCGCGGAAATCCTGCGCCATTTCTCGGAAGAAAAGGGCGTGAGCGCGGTCATCCTGTTCGGGGATGTCACGGGGCGGGTCCTCACCGACGGCGAGGAGGTCCTCTACCGCCAGGTCCAGGAGCTGTTCCATGACGCCCCGTCGATTGTCGAGCGGGTCAAGATCGCGCGGGCGTATCTGGCTCAGCCGGGCGTGACGGAGGGATACCGCGAGGCGATCCGCTTCTATCTGTCGGAGATCGCCGATCTGGAGATGGACACCCACGTGATTTGGAAGGGTCTGTACTTCAGGGCCAAGGAACGCCTCCATCGCATGGTCAAGGCGTTCGGGACCCGGCGGCGGTGCCTGGCATTGGCCGATACCCTGGTGTGTGAGGAGGCGTTCGAGGGAAACCTGCTCGACTATCGGGCGTTGGCGGTTTCGGAGAGGCTCATCAAGGGGGTGGGGTTGTCGCCGGAGGACCGGATCGCGATTCCGGCGAAATATGTCCCCTTGGAATACCGCGGCGCGCTCGCCCACACCATCCCCCTAGCGGAGTACACGCGGGAGTTCGACATCTTCGTGGCCAACTCTTTCTCGACGCCGCTCCAGGCGGCCCTGCGGAATCTCTCGGGGTGTCTCGCGATCCTGCCGGGGGGGGCGACGGAGGTGACCTCGTTCAAGGGGATGACGCTGGCGTTCGAGTCGCCGGGGACCTTCAGCCTGTACAAGTTCCAGCCGGAGCTGGCCACCCGCCAGGTCTATCGGTTTGTGGGGAGGGATCTGCGGCTCTTCCGGATCGACACCTTCGACCAGGATTTTAACCGGAAGGGGTCGGAGATGGGCCTGGACCGCCCCTTGCGGCACTTCCATCACAGGCCCGCGCGGGCTGTCTAGCTTCTCCAGCGGGGGGCGCGCTTCTCGAGAAAAGCCATGAGTCCCTCTTCCATGTCGGGGGATTTGGGGAGCTCGGTCTTGTAGAGCGTCTCGGCGTGGTCGAGCGCCTCCTGGGGAGGGCGCCCGGCGGCCTGCCGGAGGGCGCGCCGGGCCGCGCGCAGGGCGTCCGGGCTCATCTCGCGGAGCCGCGTGAGGACCTTCTCGATGTCATCGTCGATCACGAGCGTGGCCGAGACCTTCGTGATGAGGCCCCGCGCGGCGGCTTCGTCCGGCATGACGGTCCGGCCTGTCAGGATGAGGTCTGCCGCCAAGCGGGCGCCCACGAGAGGCGTCAGAAACGCCGCCGCGGCCGGCGGGTAGACGCCGAGCTTGATCTCCGGGAAGCCGAAGGAGGATTTCGGGGTTGCGAACACCCAATCGCAAAAGCAGGCGAGTTCGCATCCGCCGCCTAAGGCGGCCCCGTCAACCTTGGCGATCGCGGGAAGGCCGATCGCGTCCAGGGTTTTGAAAATCGCGTGGAAGCTCTCGAGCATCCGCTCGAGTGTTGGTGGGAGGTGATCCCGGACGTCGGTTCCGGCCGAGAACATACGCCCTTCGGCCGCGAAGAGGACCGCCCGCAGGGAAGGGTCTTTGGCTCCCTCCTCGAGCGCCCTTCGGATCTCGGTCAGCATCGAAAGCCCCAGGATGTTCAAGGGAGGGCGCGCCAAGGTGATCCGCAGGACGTTCCTTTCCGTCGAGACGGCGATGTCTTGGAAACTTGTCATGGCGTGACTCGGCTGCGGATCTTCCTCCTGCTGGGAAGGATTTTCAACCGAGCTGGATCATTTTTCAGTACCCAACTTGATCCTTCTAGCGCCGCTTCGACCTCCTCGAGTATCCCCAGTTCAGTGGTGACTTTTCCAACATTTCACAGGGGAAATGCCTCCAAAAATAGTTCGTAAAAGCGGCTCAGCGATAACAGGCATT
>SBBH01000232.1 GCA_005239795.1 Planctomycetales bacterium | reverse complement strand
CTCGAGCCGCCCGAAGCCACCACCGCAGGCGACCGCGCCGGGCGTCGAGAAAATCCATAGCGCGCACATCAAAACGTTGAGAGAGAAGCTCCCGGTCAACCGCCTGGAAGCGAGTACGCGTGTAGCCGACCGCCAGGAGGCGTTCCCGAAGCCGTTCTCCCCACCCTTGGGCCTCGGGGCAAATCCAGCCGAAACTCCCTCCGACATACCCGGCCGCGTGAAAAAGAC
This sequence comes from Planctomycetales bacterium, assembly GCA_005239795.1. GTDB lineage: Bacteria > Planctomycetota > SBBH01 > SBBH01 > SBBH01 > SBBH01. Next base: position 8,799 of record SBBH01000232.1, on the reverse strand, counting down.
GCGAGGCGACGCGAAGCCATCGTCCGCCCCAGAGATCCCGAAAGAGCGCACCGCCGGCCCGCGCCGCGCGCAACGCAAAAGAGCGCCGGCGCGTTGCTCGGACCCCGGCGCCTTCCGGCGCGTCGAAAAGGAGGTCGGGCTGGGTCCGCCGATCGTACGCCGCAGCGGCCCCGTCCCGCATCCGAGCCCGCGCGAACGCCCGCCAGGATTCCGGTGGCGGATGAAAAACCCAAGTGTCCGGGGCCACGACAACGCGATACCCCGCCTGCCTGACGCGTGCGCGCAACACCTGGTCGTCGGCGCGCAGGAGATCGCCGGGCTCGCCGCCGACCTTGTCATAGAGGTCCCGGCGGATAGCCATCGCCGCGTGCGTCGCCATGTCCGTGTCCACCAAAACGCCGACCACCGGAAACGACGCCCGGTGGAGATCCCTGGCGCAGAGCCGTTGAAAGGGGTTCGCCTCAAGCGGCGCCAGTTGAGACGCCCCGACGATGCCGACGTCGGGGTGCGCCAAAAGCGTCCCCACGAGCCCCGCAAGAACCCGCGTGTGCCCGAGGCGAACGTCGTCGTCCAGAAAAACGAGAATCTCCCCCTGGGCGCGGCGCGCCCCTTCATTGTGAGCCCGCCCGCAGGGAAAGACGCCGACGATGACCTCGACATCAGCAGGGATCGTCTGAGCCGCGATTTCTTCCCTGAGCCTTTCGACATTCCCCCCTCGTGTGCCGTCCCGCGACGGGATGACCACGGTGACGGACGGTAGTGGCTTGGGGTTTGGGGTTTTGGATTTTGGATTTTGGATTTCTCCTTTGACCCCGACGCATTCGATGAGAGGGGTCGCCAAAAGGCTAACCGGGAATCCCGCTTGGATCAAAAACGCCCGCGTCTCGGCGGCGAACCGCCCCAGAGGGTCCGTTCGCGCATGGAAATGCCGCGGCGGGATCACACGGGGGGCGAATCCCGTCTCGAGCAAGAGTCTCCGGATCTGGGGGGGCGAAAAGGTCCTCTCCTCGGCAGCGCCGCTTACAGGGTCCCGGAAGGGAAATTCGGGCTCCTCATAGACGCGCCCCGTCCCCAAAAAATTCAGGGACTCGCGCATGAGAACGTCCCCGTAATGCCCTCGCGCCGCGCGGGCGGCCTGGGCGACAGCCTTTGAACCAGCGCCGGGAAAGCGTGCCCCTAAAAGGCGTCGGCGCACGGCGGCGAAAGGCTCGGCCGGCGGAGCGGCGGGTCCTTCCTCACTAACGCGCCAGGCCCGCCGGCGTGCCGCGCGGCCCGGGATCCCCCAGGCGTTGTTGTAATCCCGGACGTGGAGCACGCCGCCCGCCCTGAGGACGCGGCGGATCTCCTGCAGCGCCGGGATGACCTCGGGAACATGCGAGAGGGACTCGCGCGCGAGCACCGCGTCGAAAGAGGCCGGCGCGAAAGGAAGCGCCTGCGCGCCAGCCCGGACAAAGGAAACGGCGCCCGCCTCCGGGCAGAGCTCCGCGTAGCGGCGCGCCTCCCCGAACTTTGACGTCGCTGGGTCGATCCCCACCACCACGGGAATTCCCGAGGCGCCAAGGAGAACGGAGTGCACGCCGAAGCCGCACCCGAGATCCAGGACGCGGCGGACCGCGCCGTCTCGGGCGTTCTGGCGCAGGATGTCGGCGATATAAAGCGCCTCGTCGGCCAGGGCGAACGACCTCTCGGGATCATCCAGAAACAGGCCGTAGTCGAGCCGGAACCGGTCGGAGGCCGAGGCTTTGGCAATCCGTGCAAACCACGCGCGCGTTGTCTTGAGGACCTCCCGGCGGTCAATCTCGGCCATGCCTCTCCTCGATCAAGAAAAGGCGGGCCGTCCCTGCATCGAAGCGGCACGGGTGGAAATCAGCCTCGAGCCGTTCCTCCAGGGCCGGGAACGCCCCCTGGGTGTGGCTAAAATTCATGAACCAGACGCGGCGGTGGCGCGCCAGCAATGCCATGATTTTGCCCGAAGCTTCTGCCGCCGCCGATGGCGGATCATCCCAAGCGCGCCAGCGCGTCAGCCATGGCACTTCGTTGTACGTGGGATCCTCGTGGACTGAAAAAAAATTCAGATCGCCGCGGCCCAAGCCCGCCCGGCGTAGGTGAAAAAGAAATCCTTCCCCCGAATGGAGAACTGCGTTCACCACAACAGCGTCTCTAGGACTCCCCTCCCGAAGAAAAATTTCTGCCGCAGCCCAGAAGGCGGAATTGCCCCGGGCGGCGATCGGTCGGAGGGCGATCACCCCCGCTACAAGATAGAGGACCGCACCAGCAATGGCGGCAGGGCGCCAAAGACGGGAGATCCCCGTTCCCACGAGGGCGCAGGTAGACGGGAAGGCCACTACAGCGTAATGGATAGCGTAGATCGGCCGATACAAAAAGGAATAAGCTGTTGAAAGCCCCAGCGGCACAATAACGAGAACGAGAAGGAAAGAAATCCACGGGGTCCCCCCGGCAGAGAAGCGGGTTCCCATTTTCTCTTGTTTTTTGAAGATCTCTGAAAAAGCCAGGAGATACCCAGCGGCTACAAAAAGAGCTGCCGCGACCGCTGCGACAAGGGATTGTTCCCGGACGTTCGCCACGAAATAACGGAGCGGCGTCTCCTGAAGCGCCGTGATCCACGCCGCCTCTCCGCCGGCGAGGGTCGCCGTGCGCCCCTCGGCGAGCTGGTGCCCCAATCCCCACACAGCCCACGGAAGCCAGGCCGCAAGGATCGCCCCTTGCGCGATCCACCACCCCTGCCGCCGCGCGGAGTTCCGGAGCGATTCGGGAAACGTTGCCGCCAGGACTGCCGCCCAAGCGAAAAGCGCATAGTAATGCGTGTGGAGCGCAGCCACAGCGGCCATGACATAGAAAGAAAGCAGCCGTCGGAAGGGGGCTCCATCCGTATGCCAATACCGCCACGCCATCCATTGCGCAAGCGCCGTCCAGAGTGCGTTCAGGCTGTACATCCGCATTTCGATACTCCGCTCGAGGTGGTAGCCGCTTGCGGCCGCGAGGAGTGCCGCCCAAAAGGCGGGGCCGGCCCCCGCGGCCTCCCGGACCCAAGCCCAGAGCACAAGGATTGTCAAGACCGCCATGCCGGCCTGTACGGCCTTCAGAAAAAACAGATTGGGCCCGACGACCTGGGTCAATCCCCAAAGCCATAGGTAATAGAGCGGTGGGTGGATGTCCTTCTCCCGGGCGACGGAGATCACGTCGACCGCCGAGGCGCACTCCGCAGTCGCGCGTCCCACCGAATACGCCTCCGTGCGTGTCAGGTCCTGAGCGGCCGAAAGCCACACCCGCGCGACCAGGGCCGCAGCCAGAAGAAACCACATCCCTCCTGGAAGACGCCTCAAAAACCCACCCGCCGACCCAGGATGAGAAGAATCATATGCAGGCCCGTCTTGAGGGTTCCCTTCCAACTCCCCGTGATCTTGGACGTGCCGATGCGGCGCTTGTAATTGACGGGGATCTCGACGACTCGGATCCCGCGAGCCAGCGCCGCGATCACCATCTCGGGAAGGAAATGCGATCCATCCACGGTTAGGTCGCTCCGAATCTGCAGATAAGCGGGCCGGCGGATCATGCGATACGTGCATCCGCAATCGGACAGAGACGGTCCCCCGTGGAGGATCTGGAGAAGCTTCGCGACAATGACGTTCCCCGTGCGCAGGAACCACCCCATGTTGGCCCCTTGCCAGATCAGCTCTTTCGTGGTCCGGGTCCCGCAAACCATGTCGAAATCATCGGCGTAGGCCATGAATTTCGTCATGTCGCTCGCGGCGAACGTCCCGTCAGGTTCACACAGGATGACGATCTCCCCCTGGGCCTCCGCGAGCCCTCGGCGCAGGGCCGAGCCGAATCCGGGCCTCTCCTCGCGCACCACGCGCGCTCCGGCCGCGGCAGCCAAGGCCGCTGTTCGGTCCATCGAGCGGTTGTCCACGACAAGGATCTCGTCGATCCAGCCCAGGGATGCGAAATCGCGGACAGCAGCCTCGATGTTAGCCTCCTCGTTGTAGGCGGGAAAAACAGCGGAGACCGTGGTCCCGTCCCACATCAGTGAGCGCCGGTGCGCCCCGCCAGGGGCCGGCTCCTGCGCGACGGAGAAAGGATCGGTCCGCGAGATTTCACGGATGCCTCGAAACTCTACCAGGGAGGTCCTGGCTAGACAAGCGACGGATCCGGGGAAAAAAGGGTTGTGCCGCCATGCGCGCCGGCGAGAATGCCCGTTTCCAAGCAATGCACGCGCTTCCCTGGGCCTTCTTCTTCGTCTCCGGCTTCTGCGGGCTCCTCTACCAGGTGGTCTGGACCCGTCTGGCATTTGCCTCTTTCGGCGTCATCACACCGGTGCTGTCGGTGGTGATCTCCGTCTTCATGCTGGGGCTCTCAGTCGGCTCCTGGGGCGGAGCGAAGGCCGCCACGTTTTTCTCCAGCCGGTTGGGACTTGCTCCTCTGACGCTCTACGGTCTGGCGGAAGCGTTGATCGGCCTGGGGGGATCATCGTGCCGCACCTATTCGTCCGGGGGGAAGGGCTGCTGTTCGCCTCCGGGACCTCCGACTCGCCCACGTACCTGATCCAATCGGCCCTCATCATTGCAGGGTCAATCTTCCCGTGGTGTGTCGCCATGGGGGCGACGTTCCCCCTCATGATGGCCCACCTGAAGGAGGAACGCACGGGGTTCAGCTTTCTTTATCAGGCGAACGTCTTGGGGGCGGTCGCCGGAACGATTGTCACCGTCTACTTCCTCGTCGAGCTCCTGGGGCTCCAACGCACCCTTCACCTGGGAAGCGCCCTGAATATCCTTATAGCGTTGCTGGCCGTTGCGTCCGCCCGCTGCGCGGGCCCCGCGCCGGCGGCGGTGGCGGCGGTCGCGCCTTCGGTCGCGGACGGCCTTTCCCCAACTGTTTGCCGGACACTTCTCTTCACGACGGGACTTTCCTCCATGGGAATGGAGGTCGTCTGGGCGCGCCTCTTCACCCCAGTCCTCTCGACCTTCGTCTATGCGTTTGCCCAGCTTCTCTTCGCGTACCTCGTGGCGACAGCGGCCGGGTCCTGGCTCTACCGGCGGCACCTTCGGCGTGGCCGCCCGATCTCCTCCGGGACCCTCTTGGCGGGCCTCGCCGCGGCCTCCTTCCTTCCGATCCTCCTGAACGACCCGCGCTACAACCTGAACTACCGCGTCGCCCTAACAAGCATCATGCTCTTCTGCGGCTTCTTGGGATACCTCACGCCACTTCTCGTCGACGCCGTGGGGCAGGGAGAACCGGCCCGTGCGGGACGGGCCTACGCCCTGAACGTCGTGGGAAGCATCCTGGGACCTCTGACCGCCTCCTACCTCCTGCTGCCGACCGTGGGGGCAAAGGTGTCGCTCATTCTGTTCGCGCTCCCCTTCCTAGCATTCTTCGCTGCCCAGGCGCGCAGGACCCCAGCGGGCGTACGCCTGTCTGCCGGGATCCTGGCGTGCGGATTTCTCGCAAGCGCCCTTTTCATAAACGTCAGCTACGAGGAACGACTTTCTCCTCTTTTCGCCGACGGCGTCATCCGGCGTGACCACGTCGCCACGGTCGTCACCTGCGGCCAGGGGCGCGAGAAGACGCTCTTCGTCAATGGCATCAAGATGACGTTCCTCACTCCCATCACCAAGTGCATGGCGCATTTTCCGGCCGCCTGCCTCGTGGAAAAGCCTCGCGAGGCTCTCGTCATCTGCTTCGGGATGGGAACCACTTACCGGTCGTTCCTTACCTGGGAGGGGATGAACGTCAGTGCCGTGGAACTTGTCCCGAGTGTCAAGGCGGCATTTGGCGACTTTTTCGACGATACAGGAATGATCCTGGCGCAGCCCAACGGCCGGATCGTCGTTGACGACGGGAGGCGCTTCCTGAAACGCGTAGAGGCGCGCTACAACATCATCACCGTCGACCCGCCTCCCCCGGTGGAATCGTCTGGATCGAGCCTCCTCTATTCGATGGAATTCTATGCCCTCGTGCGCCGGCGCCTGGCGCCAGGTGGCGTCTTCTTACAATGGTTCCCAGGGGGGGAGGCCCGGATCACGGCGTCCGTAGCGCGGTCGCTCGCGGAAAGCTTCCCGCATGTCCGAACCTTCCGCTCGATGCACGGATGGGGGTACCATTTCTTGGCATCTGAAAACCCGGTCCTCCTCGGCAACGCGGCGGACTTGGCTGCGCGCCTGCCGAAAGCGGCCGCGCGGGACCTCTTGGAATGGAGCCCGGGAGAAACCGCCGAAGGAATCTTTTCGAAAATGCTCGCAAGCGAACTCCCGATCGCCGCCCTCACGGCGACCGAGCCGGAAGCCCGGATCACCGATGACCGCCCTTACAATGAGTTCTTCTTTATCCGGCGGGAGACCCTCCCCTGGGCGACGAATTAGAGCGCTTTTTTCCATGGTAGAAGCAATTTCCAGCCGCGAAGCGCGCGAGCGCCATCCGCTCGAAGAGTAGGAGATCGAGATATTTCAGAGGGAAGACCACCCACCCGGTTACGTGCCACGCCCCTTTGAAAAGGCGCATTGAACCAAGTGACAAAAGAAGCGCCAGGATCCAGCGCAAAGCCAGCACGAAGGCGCTCGCCGGCCCCATCGCGGGACCTGACGACTCCTCTTCGAACCCTGCCCCTGCAAAGAGCGCTGCGAACCCTGCCGCTGTAAAGCGCCATTTCTGCGCGAGCCCTAGGTCGGCGTCCCAAGGATCGTCGGGGTAGAAGAAGTTCTCGTCGGCGTAGACGCGTCCGCGGGGTTTCAAGACCCGGGCCACCTCCGCCGCACAATCTTTGGGGTCGGCCAGATAGGCCAGAACCCCTTGCAGAATCACACCGTCGAAAACTCCGTCCGCAAAGGGAAGTTGGTGCGCGTCTGCCACGACATCGGTCTCTGGGTAAAGCCTCAAGTCCACGTTCACGACGCCTTGGCGCCAGCGGCGGTATCCCGTGCCGATATCGAGAAGCCGCGCGCGTGCGGGGAACGATCCCACAAAGCGCGCGGCGGCGGCATGGAAATGGTCCCGTTCCGAGATTGACCCGTAGAACCGCGTGGATTTGGGGGCAGCCAACCAGGAAAAGCGTCCCACAAGTGGACGAAACTCTATCCCCCACGGAACGTTGCGGCAAGCGGTCCGGCCATCCGGAAAGCGCCCGTCAGTCGGCGTAGGAAGCGGCTTTTTCGGCGGCGCGGCAGCCGAAAAGATGGCCCCTCCTCTTCGGGATTTTATCTTACCCTACGGGGGGATCCCGTAAACGCCCCTCAACAGACGATCCCCACGCCGTCCTCCAGATGAATCCGCGGCACGACCGGGAGCAAATCAAGCGACAGACAGAGCGAGAGATCGCGATCCTGATCGGCGGGCCGATAACTCCTGAACTGTGCCGGGCGCTCTGAGACCCAAAGGGAGGCCAGGTATTTCTCCGGCTGGGCGCGGCCGGCGAGCGCCTCCCGGAACGCCTCTGAACAGGCTTCGTCCTCAATCCGCTGGCCTCCCACGGGGACCGGCACGTGCGCCAAGGCCGCCGGGACGATCAGCAAATCGTCATCGAGTTTTCTAAGACACGAGAGAGCTTCCGTGAAATTGCAGAACCCCCCGATCAAAATCCGCGAGGCCTTGGCACAGGCCGCTATCGCGCGGGCCCCCGAGCCCGTCACCACGAGCGCCGGCCGCACGGCGCGGGAGGGATCGAGCGCCGCGTGAGGCGAATTGTCAAACCGTGCGAGCGCCTCCCCGGGAGGCGTTCCCAGCGTCGGAAGCGCAGGCCCGAGGTCCAATTCCGAAAAAATATCGGCCTCGGGAAAGCGGACGATGCCGCGGGAAAGCGCCTGCGGCGTCTCGTAGATCCGGACGATGCGGCGCCCCGCGCGCGCCAGGGCGCACACGGTCCCGGAGAACCGGATGACATCAATGACGAGCGCCGAAGCGCGCCAGACCGGGGTCTCCTCAATGGATTGGGCGATTTGAACTAAACGCATTGGGTCCCACTTTCCCTCATCCTGGTGCCGCCAGCCGAGGCGCGATGCCGGCCGGAACGCGGCGCCCGGCACCCGCTCCGTGTTATACTAACCTCGAAAGGGGGCGAAATAGATTCGACGTGGACCGTGAAGGGAAGGTGGCGCTCCGAGGACGCCGGTGGGCCTCGTAAATCATCCGGCAAAAAAACAACTGCCAAGCCTCAGCTGGCACTCGCCGCCTAAGCGCGGCGACGTCGACCGGGTTGGGCCTGCACGGCCCGGACCGACGACCAAAGCAGGCTGGCTCCGATCCCGCGCCTACGGGGGTGACGAGCGAGATCTATTCCGGAGGACGGCCGCGAAGGACCCTGTCTGCCGGGGACTTCAAGGCGACAACAAAAGACAGACTATGAGCGTAGAGGCTTTCCGGGAGCGGCCCGCGGACGGGGGTGCAATTCCCCCCGCCTCCACCATTTTTGCGTGCGGCGTGGAGTCTTCCCGACGAAACCCGCACTCGGAATCCCGAACGGCAAAGGACGAATCCCGTTTCCTGATCGGAAACGGACGATTACGAATCTCGGGTTTCGGAAGACGGGCTACGGGGTTCCGGGTTTCGTCCGTTTCTGTTGTCACCCGAGCATCTTCAGCGACCGCCGGAAGGGCCGCATCAAGAGCGACCGCTTGGGTTTTTTATGAAGTATCCCCTTCAGGGAATGACTGCCATCAAGGGGCGCTAAATATTATAAACGAGACTTGACCCCTTTATCTTCATTGCCGCCAACTTAATCTAGGACGCCTCTGACATGAGCCAAAGATTTCCAATGGCGTCGTGCCTTGCAGAAGCGACGCAGGCGCCTTT
>SBBH01000138.1 GCA_005239795.1 Planctomycetales bacterium | reverse complement strand
GGTAGGCTGGAAGGTTTCTCCTATTACGGAACCAGCCGGTATAGAATCACGCCACTTTGGCATGAGCAGGGATCTGTGCACAAACTGGGGAAACTCGCGTCTTGATGATCTATTGCCACAACAGGGGCCCGTGCGACATACTAAAGGATGATTTTTCGAGGGTTCTCCCGCGCACCCCGTGAGACGCCGGGCTCTCGCACCCTTCTCGATCGCCTTCCTGATTCTCTCGGGATTCGCTATTTCACGATGCTCCTATGCGTCGTTCTTGTCCTGGCGGTGGCGGATACGGCGCTTCCGGCGCTTCTCAATGGACGGGGGCAACAATTCCATTTTCTGAGTCTGATATTTATCATCGTCCTCCTCTCGATTCTGGGCACAGGGTGGTTTCTGATCTTGAAGCCTGTGGTCAGACGTCTTCAGGAGGATCTCAAGAAGATTCGGAGCCTGCATGAGCAATATCGCGCCCTCATCGAGGGGGCGACGGATGCTGTCGTCATCACCGACGAGAAGGGGGTCGTACGCGATTGGAACCCTCAGGCCGAGGCTGTTTTCGGCTGGAGTCGTCAAGCGGCTCTCGGCCGCGCCGTGGATGAGTTTATCGTGCCCGAGCGCTCACGCGCGCGTCATCGGGATGGGATCCGCCGGCTGATCGAAGCGGGGGACCGCTCGATCCTGGGCCGCCGCTTGTCGCTTCACGCGCTCCATCGCGATGGGCGGGAGATACCTGTGGAGATGGCCCTGACGGCGATCCCCCGGGGCGAGACGCATCTTTTCTGCGCCTTCATCCAGGATGCGACCGAGCGTCTGAAGGCTCTCGAGGAGCTGCGCCACGAGAAGGAGGCGGCCCAGAAGTACCTGGACATCGCTGACGTTTTCATAGTGGTGTTGGGGCGCAACCAGGAGATCGTCAAGATCAACCAGAGGGGATGCGCCGTCCTCGGGCGTTCCCAAGAGAATGTGGTGGGAAAGAACGCCTTCGATCATTTCATTCCCGGCCGCCTGCGTTCCTCGGCCAAGAAAGTATTCGATCAAGCCATGGCCGGCCAGGAGGCGCTCCCGTCCTATCTCGAGATGCCGGTGCTGGTGCACGGCCACGGCGGTGAAAGGCTCATGGCGTGGCACAACACGATCGTGCGGGATGACTCCGGGGCGATCACGGGGACATTGAGCTCCGGCGAGGACATCACTGAGCGTAAAGGGGCCGAGCGGAAGTTCTTCCAACTCTACGCGCGTTTGGAAAAGGCAAACCGCCGCCTCGAGCAGCTGGCCCTGGAGGATTCCCTCACCGAGCTCATGAACCGGCGAGGGCTTCAGCGGGTTCTCTCCCGCGAGATCCGCTGGGCCAGGCGGCAGGGATGGAGTCTTCTGGCAGTGCTCGTGGATCTCGACAACTTCAAGGAGGTCAATGATGTACACGGCCATGCCGTGGGGAATGCGGTGCTTACCGAGGTGGCCTGGCGTCTCAAGAGCTGTCTGCGCACGACCGATTACGCCGCCCGGATCGGCGGGGACGAGTTCATGATCCTTCTGCCGAAGACCCAGTCGCTGGAAGGAGTCGCGATCGCCGAGCGCATACGCCTCGTTCTGGGGTTGACACCCGCGGTGCGGGGGAGCCACACGGTGCAGGTGACCGCGAGCCTTGGCGTCGTGGAGGTCACGGACCGAGTGCCGACGGTGGACGAGCTCCTGTCGCTCACGCATGAGGCCCTCCGTCGGAGCAAGGAGGGGGGGAAGAACCGCGTCTCCTATGCCTGGTCGCTCCAGGGGGAAGTTTTGCGGGATCCGACGTTCAAGGGCGCTCTTGAGGAGCTCCAGCGCGGGGAGCGGCTCAAGGTCGTTCAGCAGTCGATCGTGTCGCTCGCCGACGAGATGCCCGTCGCTTTCGAGCTCTTGAGTCGCTCGACGGTCGAGACACTCGAAATGCCGGATGATTTTTTCAAGGTATGCGCCCAGCTGAGGGTCCTCACGGCGGTCGATCGGCAGTGTCTGATGAAATGCCTGGCAGCCTCCAAGACCCTGCCACCTGTCGCCCGGCGCCACGTGAACCTCTTCCCGACGACGCTTCTGGCGACGCCACTAGCGGATCTCTTGGCGCTCTTTCCCGCGGAGCGTCCCGCCGGCGGATTCTGCGTCGAGGTGAGCGGCCGCCGAATGGCGGAAAATGTCTTCCGCTTGGGAGAGGTGTTCTCGGCTTTGAAGAAGCACGGCATCCTCACCGCCGTCGACGATGTCGGGTTCAACCCGCGCGCGATCCAAAACCTGGTGGTCCTGGCTCCCGATATCGTCAAGATCAACCGGGAATGCGTAGAGGGGGTGATCCGTGATCCCGAGAAGAGGCAGTCCTTGCAACGGCTCGTCCGGATGGCCCACGACCTGGGGGCCCAGACCGTGATCGAGGGGATCCAGAGCCGCGAAGATCTGGCGGTGGTGAAGGAGCTCGGCGTCCAGTATGGACAGGGGTATCTGTGGGGGAAACCCGTAGAGTGCCGGAGGCCAGAACAAAAACTGTAAGGACGCGCCCGGCTGTTTCGGTCCGGCTTGATTCCTTATAAGCTTTCCGCATCGTGGGGGCGCGCGGATGTTGATCGTCATGGAGACGGGGCATACCGAAGAACAGCTTCGGGGGGTCCTGAGCGCCGTCGAGGGGGCGAAAGCGAAGGCGCACGTCATCCCCGGCGCCCAGAACACGGCCGTGGCGGTGACGGGGAACGTCGGGCCGCTCGATGTTCGCCTCTTCGAGGATTTACCGGGCGTTCGGGAGGCGATTCCGGTTTCGTCGGCGTATAGGCTCGCGGGGCGCGAGGCCCGGCGTGCCGATACTGTCATTTCGCTCGCCGGGGGGAAGGTCCGGATCGGCGGCAGTGCACTCGTGGTGATCGCCGGCCCCTGCGCGGTCGAAAGCGAAGAGCAGACCCTCCGGATCGCGAAACAGGTCGCCAGGGCCGGCGCGCGGATCCTGCGCGGCGGCGCCTTCAAGCCGCGGACCTCTCCCTATTCCTTCCAGGGGTTGGGCCTAGCCGGGCTCAAGATCCTGGCCTCGGCGCGTCAGGCGACGGGACTTCCGGTCGTGACCGAGATCCTGGACCCCCGCTCGCTCGATATCGTGTGCGAGTATGCGGACATCCTTCAGATCGGGGCGCGCAACATGCAGAATTTCGCGCTTCTTAAGGAGGTCGGGCGCGTCCGAAAGCCCGTTATGCTCAAGCGCGGCTTTTCGGCCACGATTGAGGAATGGTTGGCGGCGGCCGAGTATATCCTGGCCGAGGGGAATCCCGACGTGATGCTCTGCGAGCGGGGGATCCGGACGTTCGTGGGATCGGCCCGCGCCCGCACGACGCTGGACCTGAACGCCGTGCCGGTCGTGAAGAGGCGAAGCCACCTGCCGATCCTCGTGGACCCCAGCCACGGGACAGGAATGCGCGACAAGGTGGCGCCGATGGCCCGCGCGGCCGTAGCGGCGGGAGCGCACGGGATCATGGTGGAGGTCCATGACCGGCCCGAGGAAGCGCTCTCTGACGGACCCCAGGCACTCTCCCCCGAGGCGTTCGCCAGGCTGATGGGCGAGCTGCGCGCAATGGGGCCGATTCTGGGCTTCACCGTTTAGGCTGAATGCGCTTGACGCCGGCGCGGGAAGGGCTGAGAGGGCAGATCGCCGTCCCTCCTGACAAGTCGATCGCCCACCGCGCGCTCATCCTGGGCGCCTTGTGTCGAAAGGGGCTTGCGGTCCGGCGCCTGCCGTCGGGAGGCGATCTCCGCTCGACCCTCAAAGTCCTGCAGGGACTGGGATGCGCCCTGCGAATGGAAGGAACAGGCGTCGTGATCGAGGGAGGGGATCTGCGCCCGCCGGCGGGGCCCCTCGACTGCGGGAATTCCGCCACGACGATGCGCCTGCTGGCGGGGGTTCTCGCCGGACATCCCTTTGCGGTGGAGCTTTCCGGAGACGCCTCGCTTTCGGCGAGACCCATGCGGCGCCTGGCCATACCCTTGCGCGCGATGGGGGCCGCGGTCGATCTGGCGGGTGGCGAGCATCCTCCCGTGTGGATCCGGGGCCGACACCCTTTGAAATCCTTGTCGATCACCCTCGACGTCCCGAGCGCCCAGGTGAAGTCGGCCGTTCTTCTGGCGGGGCTTTTTGCCGAGGGGCCAACCTCAGTGGCCGATCCTTTCGGGACGCGCGACCATACCGAGCGGATGCTCCAGTGGCTCTCGTACGGCGAGCGCTTCGTCCGGCAGGGCCAGGTGGCGACGGTCCATCCCGGCTTTTTGGAGGGAGGGGGTGCGCTGGAGATCCCGGGGGACATCTCCTCGGCCGCCTTTTGGATCGGAGCGGCCTGCCTCGTGCCGGGATCGGATCTTCTGCTGCATGGCGTTTCCGTGAACCCCACCCGGACCGGTTTCTTGTCGGCGCTTCGGCAAATGGGGGGGGTGATCGAGGAGACCCCGGCGCGCGAGGAGGGAGGGGAGCCGACGGCGGATCTCGCCATCCGGTTCCGGGAGGGATTAGAAGGGATCCGCGTTCCCGCGGAGGCGGCGCCGTCCCTGATTGATGAGGCGCCGATTCTCGCGGTGGCGGCGGCTTTTGCGCGCGGAGAAACCCGTCTCGAAGGGCTCGCCGAACTGCGCCGGAAGGAATCGAACCGTCTTGAAGGGACGGCGGCGGGGCTTTGCGCCATGGGGGCGCGCGCCTACGTGGAAGGAGATGCCCTGGTCGTCCAGGGGCCCACTGTTTTGCGAGGGGGCCGGGTTGACACGCAGGGGGACCACCGTCTGGCGATGGCGTTCGCGGTCGCGGCTCTCGCGGCTCGGGGAGAGACCCTCCTTTCCGACGCCGGCTGCGTTGAAGTATCGTATCCGGACTTCTTTCATGAGCTCTCTACGCTTCTTGACCGCAGGTGAGTCGCACGGAAAGTGCCTGGTCGGCATTCTGGAAGGGATGCCGGCGGGCTTGGCACTTTCAGCGGCGGACATCAATGCCGATCTGGTGCGCCGCCAGGCCGGTCACGGCCGCGGCGCCCGGATGAAAATCGAGCGCGACGAGGCGGAAATCCTCTCGGGGGTCCGCTATGGCCTGACGTTGGGGTCCCCCATCGCGCTTCTCGTGCCGAATCGCGACGCCGAAAACTGGAAGGATGTCATGGCTGTCGGGCCCTTCGACGTGGCTCAGGGCAAGGCGGGCGGGGATCCCGCGCCAAAGCGTGTCACCATCCCCCGGCCGGGGCATGCCGACCATCCGGGAGCGGTCAAGTACGCCCATACCGACCTGCGCAACGTCTCGGAACGCGCCAGCGCCCGCGAGACAGCTCTGCGCGTCGCGGTGGGGAGCGTCGCCCGAAAATTCCTGGGGGTTTTTGGCGTCCAGATCGCCAGCCGCGTGGCCGCGATCGGCGCCGCCCAAGATGCGACGGACGAAGCCGAGCGGATCCCGGTCGCCCAGTGGAACGCGCGGGCCGACGCCTCTCCCGTCCGGTGCCTCGACGCGGCGGCCTCCCAAAAGATGGTCCAGGCGATCGATGCGGCGCGGGAGGAGGGAGATACCTTGGGCGGCCTGTTCGAGGTGCGGGCCTCGGGGCTTCCGGTGGGTCTCGGGAGCTATGTCCACTGGGACCGGCGGCTGGAGGGGAATCTGGCCAAGGCCCTGATGAGCCTCAACGCGATCAAGGGGGTCGAGGTAGGGTTGGGGTTCTCCGGCGCCAGGCGGCGGGGATCCGAGGTTCACGACGAGATCTTCTGGGACGCGGCACGCGGCGGGGCCACGCGGCGCACGAACCGATCCGGCGGGATCGACGGCGGGGTCACGACAGGAGAGCCCTTGATCGTGCGCGCCGCGATGAAGCCGCTCTCGACCCTGATGAACCCCCTGGCTTCCGTGGATTTGGCGACAGGGCGGGCCGCTTCGGCCCCTGTGGAACGCTCGGATGTCTGCTCGGTCCCCGCGGCGGGGGTCGTGGCGGAACTGCTCGTGGCGCTGGTTCTGGCCGATGCTTTCCTTCAGAAATACGGCGGGGATTCGATGGCCGAAGTCCGGGCGCATTATGAGGCGTCGCGGAAATCTTAATTTGTACCTGATCGGTTTCATGGGGAGCGGAAAGACCACGGTCGGGCGTATTGCCGCGCGACAGCTGGGATGGCGTTTCATCGATATCGACAGGGTCGTCCGCCGGCGCTCAGGGATGGCGGTGGATCGGATTTTTAGAGAACGCGGGGAAGGAGCCTTTCGGCGTTTGGAGTCGCGCGCCCTCGCCGAGGCCGCGCGCGGTCGGGACCAGGTGGTCGCAACGGGGGGCGGTGCCGCGGGGCTCCGCGCCAATGTCGCGGCCATGCGCGCAAGCGGCCTGGTGGTGTGGCTAAATGTTTCCTTCGTGCGCGCAGCACGGCGCATTCAGAAACAGGGAGCCGCGCGGCGCCCTCTGGCGCCCAGGGGCCCACGCGAGCCGCTCAAACGCCTTTTTGCGAGCCGCCTGGAGCTCTACCGGAAGGCGGCGCACTGGAGCGTGCCGGCCGGCGGTGCGGCGCCTTCGCGGATCGCTGCGCGGATCGTGCGGCGCATGGAGAGAGAAGCGGCCCGATGATTTTCCGAAAAATCAGGGTCCGGGTTGCGAGCGGTTCCTACGACGTCCATGTAGGGCGCGGAATCTTGGAGAAACTTCCCGCTTTTGCGGCGCAGGTGTCGCCCAGCCGCCGCGCGGTTATCGTGACCGACAGCTACCTGCGGCGGCGGGCCGCCTCCCGCGTCGCGGCCGGGTTGCGCCGCGACGGTTGGCGTGTGGACTGGGCCTTTGTCCCGCGCGCCGAGGCGGCGAAGAGCTGGGAGGCGGTCGGGCGCCTTCATGGGAGATTGATTCGCCTGGGCGCCGACCGCGCGACGCTTCTCGTGGCCGTCGGCGGCGGGGCGGTCGGGGATGCGGCCGGGTTCGCTGCCGCCACCTACCATCGCGGGATGCCGCTCGTCCATGTCCCGACGACGCTTTTAGCGCAGGTCGACAGCGCGATCGGCGGCAAGACCGCCGTCGACCATCCGCTCGCCAAAAACGCCGTGGGCGCTTTCCATCAGCCGGTGGTGGTCCTCTCTGACGTCGAGGTCCTAAAAACGCTTCCCGCGCGGGAATTTCTCTCGGGGATGGCCGAAGTAATCAAGTGTGGGCTCGTTTTCGATCCGGCGTTCGCGGCGTGG
>SBBH01000185.1 GCA_005239795.1 Planctomycetales bacterium | reverse complement strand
GGGTTTTCGGTCGTCGCGCCGATCAGGGAAACCAGACCCGACTCGACATGCGGCAAGAAAGCGTCCTGCTGGGCCTTATTGAAGCGGTGGATCTCGTCCACGAAAAGGATCGTCTTGTCGCTGTGAAGCTCCTTCCGGAGCTTGGCCGTCTCGATCGCTTCGCGCACCTCCTTGACCCCCGAAAGGACCGCCGAAAACTGGAGGAAGTGGTAGCCGGGGGTTCTCGCCATGAGGCGCGCTAGGCTCGTCTTGCCGCATCCCGGCGGCCCCCAAAAGATCATCGAGGGGATCTCGCCGGCGTCGATCAAGCGCTGCAGGATCTTCCCCGACGCCAGGAGATGGGTCTGGCCGAGAAATTCGTTCAGGGCCCGCGGCCGCATCCGGTCTGCAAGCGGCGCATCCTTGGCGATTTTTTCAGAGAGCGGCGCGTCGAAGAGATCCATTTTCATGTGTCAGACAGAACCTGAAACACATTGGGGGGGGTTACTCGGCCAGTCCCCGGCTGTCGCTCTCGTCCTTCACGGCATAGCCGGCGTCCTGGCGCTTGTGATTGACCTCGTGTTTTTTTGTGTAGAGGCGGTGCATCTCTTCGGCCGACATTCCTAGGATCTGCGCGGCGGAGACCAGAAAATGCAGGAGATCAATGACCTCCACCTTGGCATTCTCGAAATCGAATTTTTGGTAGCGCGCCCACCATTTCCAGGGGACGGAGTCGGTGAGCTCCGCGACCTCCTGGCTCATCGCCCGGCAGTAATTGAGAATCCATTCCTTCTGGCGCTCCGGATCGTTTGCCAAGGCGTCGGTGTCGACGCCGATTCGCTTGTTGAGCGATTTCTGAAGGGCGAAGATTTCCTCCAGGCGATCCATGCTTAAACGTGGGCTAAGGCCCTAGCCGGGCCGCCCCTGTGCCTCTCATTTAAACAGATGAGATCTCTCCTCATACGGTTTTCGCGATGCATGAATAAAAATCGATGCCCTTCATGGTACGGCCCGATCCTGGCCCCGGTGAGGACTTCCCCCCCCTGGCCTGCAGCAGCTTCGCTGGACACGACACACCGTCAGTATACTGCGCGCGCCGTGGAAGACACTCTTCTAGGCCCCTCTCGCTCCTCCCGGCTCCCCATGGTCCTCCTGCTTCTTCTGGGGTTCGCTTTGCGGTTCCACATGATCAGCGTGGGATTCTGACACGACGAGCTTTTAACCCTGACGCACCACGGGCGTGTGCCACTGCGGGCAATCCCATTCCTCAATGTCGACGGCGACGACCATATGCTTCTCCACTTCCTGTATTACTTCACGACGTCGATTTTCGGATTCAACGAGTGGGCCGTCCGCATTCCGGATTTGACGGCGGGCCTCCTGCTCCTCGTCCTGATCGGCCGCTTCGCACACGCAATCTTCGACGACGTCCACTTTTAAGGGGCCGTGCAGGAATAACTTCTGTGTTTGATGGTGGAGGGTTATTTTCGCGCGAATCCTATCGGCGCATCAGCACGACGCCGTCGTCCTCGGCGGCGACGGAAAACCCCCGGCCTGTTAGATCCCGACGCAGATCGTCGTAACCGCAGGCCATGTAGGCGTTGGCGCGCGTCGCGTCGTAAACAGCCGTATCGACGTCGTCGGGCAGGCGCGCCGCCGAATGGAGGAGATAGACCCGCTCGCAACGCACAAGATGGGGAAGGAAATAGTGGGCGGCGCCGACGCGCTCTGACGGTTTAATCATCGCCAGGATCCGCGCGGCGGCCCGCTCGTGGGGGCCAAGGATATAATTTTCTCGATGGAAATACGGCTCGCGGAAGCGTGCCAGCGTCCACTCCTGCCGCCAGAACTGAATCGATCCGGGACCCGCCCCGAAAAGGACGCTTTGCGCCAGGGACGCTCCCAACATCCCTCCCGCCGCGGTGCGCGAAAGGGCTGGGCGGCGCGCGCGGAGCCTTCCCAAAACCACGGCCGCCGAGGCGGCAACAGACGGCGCCAACGGCACGCTGTAGTAGAGAAAGATGGAATAGAACGCGAGATCCCGCCCCACGAAAAGAAGCCCGAAGTAAGGAAGGAACAGCAAAGTCCATCGCCCTGCCAAAAGCGGCAGAAAGAGAAACGGCAGAAAGAAAAGCGCCGCGTTTCCCCAGCGCGTGGCGTCCCCAAGCATCCCCGCAACCACGCCGGGCCGGGTGAACACGGTGCGCGCGATCTCAAGGGTCGACCCCCCCAAATGCGAAAACATGCGCATCTGCCACCACTCCTGACGGCTGGAAAGGATTGGCATCCAAACGTGCGTCGCCGTCCAGAAATGCGCAAGCGCCAAAATCGTGAATGCGATCCCATGGCGGCGCATGGGCCCGGCGCGCCAGGCCGCGAAAAACCCCAGCAGGACCCCCATCAGGGCCACATCTTCGCGGACCGAAAGCGCCAGGAGCCCCCAGATCCAGAATGCCGCGGGACGTTCTTTCCAGACGGCGAGCAGCGCCCAAGCCAGGCATGGCACCGCGAGCGACAACGCATGAAACTCCCAGAGCGCAGCGTATTGGACCGTGGGATACAGGAGATAAGCCAGAGGAGGAATGAGCGCTGGCCATGTCGCCCCCAGGAGCGAGAGCGTCAATCGGAAGACAACCACCGCCCCGAGCGCCACGCAGACGGCGCCGAGCGCCACGAGCATCGGCGCCGACGGAAAGAGGCGGTAGAGCAGAGCCGTCGGATAGTAAGCCAGGCACGCGTGATAGGAAAAATAGGAGGCGTTCCGATCGGGATCCGACATGCACTCGGCGTTGATGCTCGAGATAGGCCCCCGCCCCAAGGCGATGTTGTGGATCGTCTGGACCTCCACAGCGGTGTCGAAGTATTTGTGATAGGTCCAGAGACTCCGCACCGCAAGCGCCGCCCAAAGACCAGCCGCGCCAAACCAGAGACAGAAAAAAACAGTCTTGAGCCTCCGAGGATCGACCGGGCAGGAAAGGGTCCGGTACCCTATCCAAGCGCCAAGCCCCCCCGCCGCGAGAACCGCCAGAACCCCTTGGAGATAAAATGAGAAAAAAGTTTCGACGGCGGCTTCCATGGCTAGGATTCGCGCAAAAATAAATGATCGATTCTGTGGCAATGGGCCGTTTTGATTCTGTCGTCTTTTCGTTGGGCTTTTTTCGCGCGGATCCCATATAAGGGGCCGTGCGGAAAGGAGTGATTAGATGAAAAAACCTCTCGCACAAGATCTCGGAGATATTCGTTCATGTCCCGAGAGCCCTTCCATCAAACACAGAAGTTATTTCCGCACGACCCCTTTGTCGCGCGGTCTACGGCCAAGCAAGGTGAAGTCGCCCTGTCTCTCCAACACGACGTAATCCTCAGCGAGACGGTTTAACGCAAAAGTCCCCCCGCGATAAATCAGGTATGGATAAAGCGCCGCGAAACGGCCAGGCTCGAAATCCTCGATGAGCACCGACGAAGACTTATAGCGGCGGTCTCTATAAGCGAAATACGCCGCCCACGGAGAAATCTCGCGGTCGGCCAACTGGGGGGACACCCCTCCTTTCAGGGCATGGTGATATCCCACCAGATAATTGAATACGCTGAAGATGCGGCTTTCAGGGCCCTGGGTGGACTTCTCGAAAAGAGGAAAAACGGGAGTCCGGGGAGGAACGCGATCGAGAAGCGCCATGTATGTCCTCACGGAGCCTTGAATCCGGATGAGATTGGCTCCTACATAGGCGTTCCAGCCCAGCGCGCCGAGCACCAGAAGCGCCTGGACCCCACGGCTGGGCATCGCCAACACAGGAAGAGAGAGAAACAAAACCATATGGGCCAGGCGGGCCGAGATCGCGTGAGTGACATGGACGGTGTGCGGAAGAACGAGTGTAGCCAAGATCGGGATTCCCACGGCGACGGCGAGAGGACGCGTCCACCGGCCTTCCCGAATTCCGCCGATCCCCAAAAGAAGCATCCCCGCCACGGTGGGAATCTGCGTCAGGACGTCCCCCCAAAAATGGAAAGCGGTCCACGCGTAACCCCACCGATTGATGAACGCCTGCGCATAGGATCCGTAGGCGTCGAAAGCCCGCGGGACCACGGCCTCGGTAAGCGTCGACATGCGAAGGCAATACCACGAAAAAAGAAGAGCCGGGACCAAGAGCGCGGCGTACACCTCGGCGACGCGGGGACGGCGGGCGCGATCGGTGTAATGCCAAACCAGAAGAATGAGGGCCGTGAGAACAAAAGGGGTGAAATGGCAAAAATAAAGCGCTGCGAGCCCCAGTGCGAGCCGCAGTTGCCGGCGCTGGGGGGAGGCTTCGGCGTCTCGACGCCAAGCACCCAAAACTACCAGGCTCATCATGAGACCGAAAAGATGATTGAAACTCCCCCCGAAAAAAGGCCCGTTGTAGGCAAGAGCGGCGGCCAAAAGCGTCTTCCGATCATCGGGCCGCGGGAAAGAATGGATCCAAAACCGTACGCAAAAGGGAAGCAGGATGAAATACAGGGAGATCATGGCCTTGGTGGCCTCAATGAATCCCATGAAAAAAGAAAAGAACAGCAGGAGCCCGTTGGCAACAAGATAGGGCGTGGGAAACCACTCGACCGTGAAGAAGCGATCGAATCCCATCTCGTGATAACGCGAAAGGATGGCCATCGTGACCGTATGACCGGGAAGATCGACGCCAATGGGATAAGGGAGGGCCCACACGAACGCCACCTGGGCTGCCGTCAGCACGCCCGTCAGAACAAGACAGAAGCGGCTGACGGAATCACAAGACGACCGGAAGGAGGCCGTCACGCTCCGGGCGTTCGCGTCATCGGTCATGGGGCGCAAGGGGACAGCTCCCTCATCGCCTCTTGTAAAAAAGGCTCCAAAAGTAGCCCTTGGCATAGACATTCGGGTTGCATTGGAGCGCTCGCTCTGCAATCAGGAGATGCAAGCGAGGCAGGTTGTAGAAGGGAACGGTCGGAAGCAGATGGTGCTCGTGGTGATAGTGAACGTTGAGACTCCCTATCAAGATTTTTTCAATCCAGTTCAAAAGCGCCAGATCGTAACGGCGGACAGACGTCAGGAAGGAACGCGTATACAAGGTCCCCAGGGGCGGCGAGACCGGAAGGGAAAGTCCCCGTTGCGCGGGCAAGCCATGCTCCGCAATTCCCCGCACGCGCATCAGCGGCATATGGATCGCGACCAGGGGCGCCAGCCACAAGGCAAGGTAATAAAGAACGTGGCCATCAAAGAAAGTCCAAAGAATGGCGATCTGGACCACCCCCGTCGAGGTGAGCCGGGAGAGTTTGGACGCAACCCCGCGGGATGATGCGGCGATGCCCACCTTCTCGTATTGAAACAGGATCTGAAACGCCGTGATCCCCACAAGATCCTTCATAAACAACCGCCACAGACGCGGGGAACGGACATCGCAAAAAAGATATTTTTCCACGTCGGTCGGGGAATCTTCGGCCTCGTTGGTATGCGCGTGATGGTTGAGATGGTTCCTGGAGTACGCGGCGAAATTGAGTCCCAAGGGGGCGGCTGCTAACCATGTTGCAAGAGCATTATTGAGGCGAGGATTTTTGGAGAGCAAGCGATGCGCCGCCTCATGCATGATCTGCAGGAAGACCCCCTGACGACCTGCCATCAGCAAGGCAAAAATGGGATAGAGAAGCCAGGGCGCACCGAACGCGAGAAAGGCGCGGGCCAAAAGAGCACATGCCCCCCAGGCCAGAGCAAGCGCCCCAAACGACCGCCACAGCGCCAAACGCTGAAGGTCCTCGAGCACGCTTTTCTCCAACGCATAAGAGTGGATGGAGTAGCTCGCCGCCGATGTCTCCACATGCGCTTCTAGCATCCTCATTCGGGGAGTCAGTGTATCAGGCAACCTCGGAGTGAGACCCATTTTCCCGAAGGATGGCGGCGGCCTCCTCAAAAACGCGCCCGGGGTCGATCCGCCCCAAACAGGCCTCCCCCTTGTCGGGACAGAGGCGGCAGAACGACTCGCGGCAGTTTGCATCGCGCAGCAGGACCCGGGCGGTCTCTGCGCGCGGACGCCAGTGCGTCATATGGACACCCCCTGAGAAGGAAAGGGTGGGGATTTTCAGGGCATCAGCCAGGTGTACCGGCCCGGAATTGTTTCCCACGACCAGGCGGCAGCGCTCAAAGAGCGCCGCCAAAACCTCGCAGGAGGCGAGCCCCGTAAGATCCGCCGCTCCCCCCTCTCTCGCGATCCTTCCGGTGAGCTCCTTCTCCTGGGAGACTCCTGTGACGATGACGCGCATCCCGCGGGCGGCGAGCCTCCGGGCCAGATCCGCATAGAACGAGGCCGGCCACCGTTTGTCGAGGCGCGCCAGATCATGGCGCCCCCCGGGGGCGAGCGCCACGAGAGGCCCCTCGCCGACGCCTCGCAATCGCGCCAGAAGGGCGTCGGCCTCCTGGCACGCAGCCAAAGAGACGGGTGGGGGCTCGGCGCTCCAGGGGATCCCGAGCGTTTCGGCAAAACGGCTCAGATTGTCGACATGGTGGGCATTCTGGTAGTCGGCCCGAACCCGCTGGGAGAAAAACCGCCCCCTCAAGGGACAGTCGAAACCGACCGTGGCGCGTGCCCCCAGAAGACGCACGAAGAGGGCTGAATGCACCGTGTGGTCAAGCCGCAGGTCAACCGCCAGATCGAAACGGCGCGCACGCAATCTTTTCCAATGCCGCCAGAGCCCACCATCCACTAGGCGAACCACTTCGTCCACGAGCCCCGCGCCCAAAAACCACGCGGCCGTCGGCGCCGTGGTCGCCAGGGTCACGCGGCAGCCGGGCCAGGCCTTGCGAACCCCCGACAGAAAGGGAAGCGCCAGGATCGAGTCCCCTAGCCCGTGGCCATAGGCGAGAACCAAGAGGCTGGAAGGAGGCGGCCGGTTCATTGTCACATTGTAGGGACTGTGTAGGAATGACTGGCAGTCTTTGCAGGATACAGCTGTCGTCAGGGGGACTCCTTCCGGATGATTCATCTTCCACTTTTCCTGCACGGTCCCTTATAAGGATTCGCGCAAGAATGAAGATTGGAAGGAAACGTCCCAGAGAACATCGGGGGTCAACGGACACAGGTCACTCCAGTTATTCTTGCGCGATTCCTTGAAAGTCCTGATCGTCATCGGCTACGGCGGCTACGTTGACATCCAGCCCCCCGCGTTCGGACGGGCCTTCCGAAAACTGGGGCACGACGTCGAATTTTTCGCCTACCAGTCGGGGGTCCAGATCCGCCGCCCCTATCAGCGCTATGACTATTTCAGCCTGGCGACCTTCGTGAAACCCGCCAACTGGATTTTGAACCGCCTGCTTGTCAAAAAATGCCGTGCCTGGCGCCCCGACCTCGTCTTCGTCGGCAAGGGAGAAACGATCCTCCCTGGCGTCATCTCCGAGATCCGCGCACTGGGCGCCCTCACCGCGCACTTCTCGAGCGACGACCCCCTGGGGCGCCACCATCCCGCCAACCGCATCAACACCCTCGCTGAATACGACTGGATCTTCACGTGGGACCGGGATCCAGCCCGGGTTTTGCGCGCGCGGGGCTTGAGGGCGTTCTTTCTCCCCCTGGCCGCTCCGGAGGTCTTCACGCCTGACCCCGACGTCCGTCGGGATCTCCCGCTTACATTCATCGGACAGTACAGTCGAAAGCGCGAAGAAGTCCTCGCCCCCCTCGCGCCCCTGGGGTTGGCCGTCTGGGGAAACGGCTGGCACGATTGCAAAAATCGGTTTTTGAAGCGCTGCCACCAAAGGGAATTCTCCCGCGAGATGAAGCTCGTGGAACTCTACCGCCGGAGCCTTCTCACGGTGAACCCGCACGATGCCCAGGTGTTCGAATGCACGAGCTTTCGCACCTTCGAGGCCCTGGCCTGCGGCACGCTCCCCCTCACTGAGCACAACGTCGAGATCGCCAACCTGTTTGAAATCGGCCGGGAGATCGTCACCTACGCGTCGGGCCGGGATCTCGTGGAAAAGACCCGCTATTACCTGGCTCGCCCCGAGGAAG
>SBBH01000044.1 GCA_005239795.1 Planctomycetales bacterium | reverse complement strand
GATCTTGCGGCGCTCGGCGCCTGGGGGATTCTCGGGGCGGCCGTCGGATGGTGGGGGTTTCAAAAAGGGCTGTCTGCCGCCCGCCGGCGCGCGGCTTTGGGGAATTATTAGGGCGTCAGCTCGTAAATTCGAATAGGACCCGATTCGTGGATGAGAGAATAAAGTCTTGCGAAATGGGGCATGTGATGTTCCAGCCACTTGAATTCCTCGACGCACGTGTGATCCACAAGGCAGCGAGGAGGAGCGCGCAGGAGGAGTTTCTCGATTTGGGCCGCCGGGATCGGTCGGTACGAGGTCCAGTGGCCAGGGTGCTCCGGCATGTGATGCTGCACCACGAGCCAATCTGGGATGACAGGCCAGGGTCTGCATTCGGCGAAGGTGTAATAATGCCGAAGGACCGGCTCTAGGACCAACATCGTGTCCTTCGGCGAGTATCTTTCTCGAATGAATGCTGCCGAAGACTGGATGGAGCGGTTCGCTTCCTGGGCGATGGGGTTGGCGTAGCGATAGGCGACGTAATAGGCCACGGGGGCGATCGCGGCCGCGGCCAGGGCGCCGCGCCCCAGCCAGGGCGAGACCGTTGCTCTTGAGAAAAAGATTCCCCCCAGCATGGCGAGGGGGATGATGGCGGCAAGGAAGTACTTCACCGTGAACGCATTGGGGCTTTTCGCCGCGACGGCGCAGATGATGACCACCCAGATCATCAAAGCCGCTTCCGGCCGCGACAGATCCCTTCTGGTGAACGCGCGCCCGAGCGTTCCCAGTAGTCCTATCCAGAGCGCAAGCCAGCAGAATCCCATGACAAAAAGCGCGTGAAGCGCGGCCTGCAGGACTTGGCCGTGCTGGTGTTGCGCGTAGGTGAGGCCGTGGAGGATGCCGTATTCCCACAGCGTTTGAAGCCCTCCTCCCATATAAATTACAGTCGCGGCGAGCCCCCAGAAGAAAAGGGCGCCCAACATCAGGGGAACGGCTTGTGCGAGGGTGGTCCGCCATGGCGCCCCGCGGAAGGCGTTTCTCCCCCATGGCAATAGCGCCAGCAACTCGGCCGGCAGGATCAGTATCCCGTGGAACTTGAAAAAAGACGCTGCCCCCGCGAGGAACCCGGTCGTGACGAGCATTCCGGCGCGGCGTTGCGGTTCAACACCCCGCAGGTAGGCGGCTAGGCTCCAAAACTGGAAAAATGCCATGGGGATGTCCGGCAAGGGAGTCGCCATCACGCGGGGGGCGCAGAAGCCCAACACCAGAAACCAGGCGGCGAAATTTCCCGCGCGCTCACCGGCGTATCGACCCAGGATCGAGCGCATCCCCCAGGCCATGGCCAGGATCATCGCGAGGTGAACGGTGTTCAAGGCGACGAAGGGATACGATTCAACGAGCCGCGCCAGGGGATACTGGAGCAGCAGAGTCCCTGGCGGGTAGTTGTCCAGCAGCTGGTTCAGGATTCCACGCTCGGAAGGGTAGGCGGTGAAAATGAGGAAACCGGTGGTGTCCGGATTCGGGTGGCGCCCCCATTGCAGTTGATCCCGGAGCACCAGAAGAGTCAACAGCCATCCCAAAAGATGGAGCGTGCTCCTTTTTGGGCGGGGTTCAAAATCCTCTGGAACGGATCGGGCGAACCGCCAGGTGCTCATCACAGGCTTTTCTCGATCGGCAAGAAGGACTGTTGCCCCATCTTCGCGGAGATCTTCTCGAAATGGCGGGACGCCATCACGAAGGCATCTTACGCGGGAAGATCGGCTTTTTGGCCGGGAATTGGTGTTTGTTATTTGATGTTTGGTGTTTAATTGGTTTCCGTTCCCGTCTGTATAATCTCCCATTTATGTCCGAGACCCTGAAGAATTTCATCGGCGGGCAGTGGGTCCTTCCCAAGAAAGCCAGACTGCTCGAAGACCGAAATCCCGCCACGGGGCAGCTCCTCGCGCGGTTTCCCGCCTCTGCGCCGATCGATGCTCAAACCGCGATCGCGGCGGCCAAGTCGGCGTTTCCCGCTTGGCGCGCCACGCCGGCCCCCAAGCGCGGCGAGATCCTGCGAAAAGCCTCCCAAATTCTGGAGAAGAGGAAGGAAGATCTGGCTCAATCGCTCACGCGCGAGATGGGGAAAGTGTTGGTGGAGGCGCGAGGAGACGTCCAGGAAGCGGTTGACATCGGCTATTACATGGCCGCCGAAGGGCGCCGGCAGTTCGGACAGACCGTTCCCTCGGAGCTGGCCCATAAATTCATGATGACGGTGCGGGAGCCCCTGGGAGTAGTTTCCCTCATCACGCCGTGGAATTTCCCGATCGCGATCCCCTCCTGGAAGATGACGGCGGCGTTGATCCTCGGGAACACCGTGGTCTTAAAACCCGCCGAGGACACGCCGATTTGTGCGGCGCGCTATGTCGAAGTCCTCGAAGAGGCGGGCATTCCCCCGGGCGTCGTGAACCTGATCTTGGGTCAGGGAGCGACTTTGGGAAAGACGCTGGTGACACACCCCGACGTCTCGGCGATCTCGTTCACGGGGTCGACTGCGACGGGAAAGCTCATCAATAGTCAGGCGGCCCCCCTCTTAAAGCGCGTTACTCTCGAGATGGGGGGGAAAAACGCGATCCTCGTCATGGAAGACGCCGATCTCGACCTCGCCCTGGATGGGATCGTCTGGTCCGCCTTTGGAACCTCCGGGCAGCGCTGCACCGCCGCCAGCCGCCTCATCGTGCACAAGAAGATCCTCGCGGAAGTGGAAAGGCGCCTTGTCGCACGCGCGCAAAAACTGCGCCTGGGAAATGGCCTCGATGCCAAGACCGATGTCGGCCCCGTCGTCAACGGCCAGCAGCTCGTGCGCATTCACCGGTATGTCCAGATTGGCCTGAAAAAAGACAAGGCGCGGCTTCTGTGCGGTGGATCCATTGCGCGGTCCGGAAAGCTCGCCCAGGGATTCTTTTACCAGCCGACCGTTTTCACGAACGTGGCTCCCTCCATGGCGATCGCCCAGGAGGAGATTTTCGGGCCGGTGGTCGCCATTCTGCCGGTGGGTTCTCTCGAGGAGGCCGTCGAGGTCGCCAACGGGACCCGTTACGGCCTCTCTTCCTCCATCTACACGCGCGATGTGAATCGCGCTTTTTACGCCCTCCGGCGCTTGGAGGCGGGGCTGGTATACGTCAATGCGGGAACGATCGGCGCCGAGGTCTCGACTCCGTTCGGGGGGGTCAAGGAGACCGGAAACGGCCATCGGGAGGCAGGACAGGCCGCCTTGGATTTTTTTGGCGAGTGGAAGTCAATCTTCATCGATTACAGCGGCCGTCTGCAGCGCGCTCAAATCGACTGAAAAAATCTTCGAAATGCCTTTTCCGCACGAACCTTTGGTGGGGGGCGGTGGTTATATGAGATCGTTCACAGCCATGGTCACTGCACGCACATGGAAGTCGGAAAGAGGGCAGGGACACAGGGGGATGTCATGCTTGTTTTTTCTTGCCGCTCTGGCGGTTTGGACGAGAACAGCGCGCCTTTCTGTGGCCGGCGCCGAGGACACTGTCTCATCGAAAGTCATCGTCGAAAGCCTGAGCGATTTCCAGGGGGAGTACGTGGAGCCCGTAGAGCTCGCCATCGACCAGGAGCGTTGGGACGATGCTATAGCCCATGTGCGGCGGGCCTTGGCCAACCCCGATGTCCTGGGCTATCTGTACCCTGCCGACGGCTGTGAAGGGGCCGGCCTCTATGTGCCGCTTGAACAGTACCTTTTGGAGTTGATCCTTGAGAAAGCTCCTCCCGAAACGGCCCAGAAGTTCCGCGCAGAGATCGACCGTGCGGTCCGCCCGGCCCTTGAGGAGGCGCGCCGGGGGGACGGCCGGCGCCTGGCACGGCTTGCGAGGCGTCTGGATTCCAGCGACCTGGCGACGCAGGCCCACGAGGCCCTGGGGGATCTGAGCTGGGAGCGCGGCGACGTGCGCGGGGCTTGCGCCAGCTGGGCGAGTATGGAGGTTCCAGAGGGAGCTACCGCTGGAACCCCGCGCGCGGTCCTAGCACAGGGGATTTTGGGGGCCCAGAGCCCGGAATCCTCTGCCATGGCGGTGTCGGTCGCTGGCGTCTCCGTTCCCGCATCGCGCTGGCCGGTCCTTCTTGCGGGCGCCGCCGAAGGGGACGACCAGGCCGGCGTCGACTGGCTCTGTTTTGGCGGTTCCTCTTCAGGCGTTCTCCTGAGCCCCGTGATTCCCGACGGGGCCTATCTGCGTTTCACGGGGTGCGGCAATTTGAAATTGTCCGCCTCGGGGTCTCGGGGCCTGAGGGCGGGTCGTTACGGTGGAGAAGACGTTCCCACTGCCATTCCGTCGCATGCCGCTGTGATGGGAGAACGGGCTTATTTTTCAGAGGACGGCGTCAACTACAGCGCTTATGACATCGAAACAGGAAAACTAAAATGGCGAAGCGACAATATTCCTACAATCGTCGGCCAGGGCTATCAGGACGGCGGGGGATGCATCCAAACGCCCCCCTTCTCTGCGAATCTGGTCACACGCGAGGCGATCTATGTCTTCGCTCCCAAAACGGAGGGGAGGGGGGATACTTTCGTCCCCACGTTTCCCCGGGCGTACGATCCCATCACCGACAAGCTCGCGAGAGAGTTCTTCTGTGCTAAGGGACAGGATCTGCTGGTTTTCGCGGGGCCCCCTCTTGTCTGGAGGCAGAATCTTCTCTGTGTCGGGTGCAATGCGAAAGGGTCGCTCTATGCCGTGGCTTTTGATCGGGCAAGTGGTCAGGAGGTTTGGCGGACCTTTCTCTGTTTCCAGAGCGTCGGAGGGCGGAGGTTCGGTTTCCGGGAGAGCAACTTGAATCCGGCTTTCCTGGCAGTCGATCGAGAGACTCTCTTTGTTTCTACCAACCGCGGGGCGGTGGTGAGCATCGATCTGGTCACGGGGCGGAGGAACTGGGCGACCACCTATCCGATGTCGGGCGCTCAATATCCCCATACGACTTCCGGTGCGGCCTCCGGCTGGGAACCCAATCCCGTGCTCGTACGGGACGGTCAGGTGGTGGTGGCCCCGATGGATGCCAACCACCTGCGCGGCTATGACACAGCCACAGGGGAATTGCTCTGGGAATGGAAGCCGAGCCCTAGCGAGAAGGGGACCGAGAGAATGTTGCATCTCCTGGGTCCGGCGGACGGGAAGCTGGTGCTCGTGGGGACGCACAGGGGATGTGTGGTCGAATGGCAGGGGGGTAAGCGTGTCGGGGAGTTCCTGTTGTCCCCGGGTGGTTCGGCAGGGCGTCCGGCA
This sequence comes from Planctomycetales bacterium, assembly GCA_005239795.1. Taxonomy (GTDB): domain Bacteria; phylum Planctomycetota; class SBBH01; order SBBH01; family SBBH01; genus SBBH01. The sequence continues at coordinate 13,880 of SBBH01000044.1, read as the reverse complement.
CTTTCATCGAAATACCTCTACGTGGCAGGGCGCGAGAGCGCCGGCAAAGGAGGAGGGATCTTTCGCATTGAGCTTGCGACCTTGAAGCTCCAGGGGTGCTTTTTGGCCTGGCCGGAGGGCTTTGCCCTGGAAGGGGCAAACCTGACCCTCACGGAGAGTGCGCTGATCGCCGTTTCCAGAACGTCCTTTTTGATTTACTCGATCTCCCAGAATCCAGAACAGATGTTCCGGCAAGTGATCCAGGAGTCGCCGACTCAGGCGAAATCCTACAGGTCTCTGGCGCGCTATCTCGCAGAGCAGGGTCGTTACAGGGAGGCCTTGGAGGCGTTGCGGGAAGGGATCTCCCGATGCCCGGAGGAGCCTGGGATCTCATGGACCGGCGAAGGGATCGATCTGTGTGTGCGGTTCCTGCGCCCGGAAGGCGCCCGAGGTAAGATGTGTCCGCCTTCCGAGGCGGTACCGTTCCTTGAAAAGGCGGCCGCGGCCATCCCGAACCTGGCGGCGCATCCATCGTTCCTTTTGAACTTGGCAGTCTGTCGGGAAGCGGAGGGCCGTCTCGACGAAGCCTTCGAGATTTACGGGATTCTTTTCGAGGGGGGGGGTGCGTCGGCCTCCCTGGGGGAGATCGAAGTCGGCCTGCCAGGGTATGCCGCCTGGCAGATGGCGCGCCTCGCCGGACGCGTGTCGGCAGGGAAGCGGGAAGGGTGGTCCCGCAAGGTGAATAAGTCTACGAGTCCGAGCCGAGCGGCCCACGATCCCGCACAGGTCAGCGTCTCTCCCTTGGCGCCCCTGGCGGTCGCTTGGAAGGAAAAACTAGGGTCTCAGCAGATATCGTGGCTCGTCCCCTCGTGTGCTGATGGAAGCGTGGCGCGGGACCTCATCCTGGCTCAGGCACACGGGGGGGCCCTTTACGAGGCCGCGACAGGGAAGCGTCTGTGCGAACCAGAAGTCTTGGCCCCTTTTCAGCCGGTGAAGGATGCTCACTGCGCCGGAGGGCTTCTGTTCATTCTGGGGGGCGCCAAGGTGTGCGCCTTCGACCCGGCGGCGTGCCAAATGGTTTGGAGCAGTGCCGATCTCGGAGAACTTCCTGCTTCCGCGTCGGGCAGGACATCTGGCGTGGTTTCCCAGAAGGGAATGCAGAAGACGAGCAACATCTTAAGCGTTGCGGCGGGGGCTGTGGCGGTCCTCTCCGACCGCGGCGTGACGGTCCTGGATATGGCGACCGGTGAGATGCTCTGGGCGCTCCCCGGCATCTCTGCCGAGGCTGTGAGCGTTGATCCGCGAGGATATGTAACCCTCATGGCTTCTGGAACGCTGCAGGTTCGAGATTTGGGGTCGGGAGCGCTTCTGGATGATCCTTTGGCGCTTCCGAAGGGCCAGACACTCTTGTTCTTTACGGGCGCTTGCGGGAACATCGCGCTCCTCGGTCGGCAGGGCGACCTGCAAGATCAAGAGTGGTTCAAACTCATCGATCCGGCGACCCGCAAGGAGATCCTCTCGTCAGCCCAAGATCCGGACGCTTTGTTCAGGTCTGCGTTCGCGGCCGCCACATCTGGAAACGTTCTTGTGGTCCTCTCTTCAGAAAGCTGTCAACAGATCGACATGGAGACGGGGAAGAGGAAGGTGATACCACTGCAGGCGACGCTGCAAGAGAATATTTCCACCTTAGTCGCTGTGCGGACGGACGGCCGGTTCCTTTTCCTACGGGCGGGTTCCCGTGTCTCGGGGGAAGGCGAAGTGGTCTGTCTCAGTCTTGAGACGGGCGAAAAAAGATGGTCTGTCCCCGCGCTTCCCACGATGCCGTCACATCTTGTGGACATGGGGTCATGGGTTCTTTACGATTCCGCGCCCCACGGAGAGGTCCGCACGTCGAAGCCGACTCTTGTGGTCCTGGACAAGGAGACCGGGAAGCGTGTGGAGCAAATCGAGAATCTGTCAGAAATCCCCGGTCACGTGATGTTGTTGGCGGGTGGTCTCGAGGCGGTCGTCGCAACCCTGAGGAGCGGTGAGGTCGTAGGATTGGGGCCAGTCCCGGGCCAGATGGCCGGGCGCCCCGGCGAAACAATCGTCACTAAATAGAAGAAGACAAGAGCAAGAAAGGAGCTGCAGATGACGGACGCAAGCGGGACGCAGGAAACAGATATCGAGGCTGTCAAGAAACTTAAAGACGCCTACGGCCGGATGCGCGCCGAGCTCGGTAAGGTGATCGTGGGGCAGGACGCGGTGGTCGAGGAATTGCTGACGGCGATCTTCGCTCGCGGACACTGCATTCTGGAAGGGGTACCGGGGCTCGCCAAGACCCTCCTCATCAGCTCCCTGGCGCAATGTATGTCGCTCACGTTCCGGCGCATCCAGTTCACGCCGGACCTGATGCCTTCCGACATCACCGGGACCGAGGTGATCCAGGAGGACAAGGCCTCCGGCACCCGCGAGTTCAAGTTCCTGAAAGGGCCCATTTTTGCCAACATCGTCCTGGCCGACGAGATCAACCGCACGCCCCCGAAGACCCAGGCGGCGCTTCTCGAGGCGATGCAGGAGCAGCAGGTCACGGTGGGCGGCGTCAACTACAAGCTTGACCAGCCCTTTTTCGTCCTGGCCACACAGAACCCGATCGAGCAGGAGGGGACCTATCCCCTGCCCGAGGCCCAGCAGGACCGGTTCATGTTCAAGATCTTCGTCGACTATCCGAAGGAGACCGAGGAGCTCGACATCGTGCGCTTGACGACTGCGCCCCGCAAGTTGGAGCTTACCAAGGTCCTCACGGGATCCGACATCCAGAAGCTCCAGGAGATCGTTCGGCGCGTGCCCGTCGCCGACCCCGTGGTCGCCTACGCCACCAATCTCGTCCGGCGCACCCGTATCACGAAGCCCGAGGCACCCGATTTCGTCAAGGAATGGGTCTCCTGGGGGGCGGGCCCGCGCGCGTCGCAGTACCTGATCCTGGGCGGGAAAGCCCGGGCGGTCCTGCAGGGGCGCTTCTATGTGGCCACGGAGGACATCGACGCGGTGGCCAAACCCGTCCTGCGCCATCGGATCATCACGAATTTCTCGGCCGAGGCGGAGGGGATCACTTCCGACACGATCGTCGCCAAGCTCATCGAGACGACGCCGAAACACCCGACGTCGGTCGAGGCGCAGGCGGCGAAGCTGTAGTCAAAGGCGCCTTGATCGTCATGCGACATGCGTCACGCGAGAAGAATGTGCATGACGCATGTCCGTGACGCGTGACGGGCGGCGCGTTTTACGAGGGAGGCATTGTGGCTGAAGATTTTCAGAAATACCTGGACCCGAAGGTCATCAACAAGATCTCGAAGCTCGAGATCAAGGCGCGTCTGATCGTCGAGGGGTTCATCTCGGGCCAGCACAAGAGCCCTTACCATGGGTTTTCGGTGGAATTCGCCGAGCACCGCGAGTATGTCCCGGGCGACGACATCCGGCACGTCGACTGGAAGGTTTTCGGGAAATCCGACCGCTTCTACATCAAGCAGTACGAGGAGGAGACGAATTTTAGGGCGCACCTTTTGCTCGACACCAGCGAGTCGATGGGGTACGCTTCGGGCGTCGTCTCGAAGTTCGAATACGGCTGTTATGTCGCGGCGTCGTTGGCGCACCTCATCATCCAGCAGCAAGATGCCGTGGGTCTGGTGACATTCGACGAGAAGATCCAGAAATTCCTCCCCGTCTCATCGAGCCCCGCGCACCTCAAGCTCATCCTGTCGGAGTTGTCGGCCGCCAAGACCGGCAAGAAGACGAAGATGGGGCCGATGCTGCATGAGCTCGCCGAGAAAATCACGCGCAAAGGGCTGGTGATGGTGATCTCGGACCTCTTCGACGACCCGCAGGAGATCCTGCTTGGCCTTCAACATTTGCGGCACAAGAAGCACGAGGTGATTCTGTTTCACATCCTGGACGAGCATGAGGTGTCCTTCCCGTTCGATGACATGACGAAGTTCGAGGGGCTCGAGGGATACGATCCCCTGATTTGCCAGCCCAGGACCATCCGCCAGGCCTACCTCGAGGAGGTGAACCGCTTCGTCGAGGAGATCAAGAAAGGGTGCCGGTCGTACAACATCGACTACGTGCAGATCACGACCGACCGGCTGCTCGATGTGGCGCTCACCGCGTACCTTGCCACGCGCGCCGGAAGCAAGGCCCGCGCGGTCCGGAAGGTCTGATCGATGCTGGCCTCACCATTTTTGAGCCCGATGATCGCCTGGGGGGTTTTGGCCGCGGCTGCCCCTGTCATCATCTACCTCATCATGCGCCAGCGGTACAAGGTGGTGGTCTGGGCGGCGATGGAATTTTTGCTTGCCGCTTACAAGAAGACCCGACGGCGCCGGCGGATCGAGGAGCTTCTGCTTCTGGCGATCCGGACGCTTCTCATGCTGCTCTTGCCGTTGGGGCTGGCGCATCCGGTCTGGAACGCTTCCGCGGCCATTCTGGGGCAGGAGGAGGCCCACTGGGTGATCGTCCTGGATGACTCTTACAGTATGGGATACCGCGACTGGGCGGAGAGCTCCTTCCAGCGCGCGAAGGCCGCCGCCTGTGAAATCGTCGATCGGATGCGGGGGAAAGGGTGGGCGACCGTCTTCCAAGCGAATGCCGTGCGCGCAAGGACCATTCCCGTCGAGGGGAACCGTCACGATGTCCTCAAGGAGGCGATCGAGGATCTTTCCATCTCGCACGCGGGGTCGAATCTTTTGGAGTGTCTCGGTGAGGTCTTGAAGGCCGTCAAGGAGCGCCGGACGGTCGTCCGCCACGACATCTTCATCTTGACCGACATGCAGCGTTCGGCTTGGACGGCTGGCTCCACCAAGGATCCAGAAATCCTGCGGGTCCTGGAGGAGATCGCCAAGCTTGTCCGCCAGGTCTACCTCGTCGACGTGGGTCCCTCCGAGTCGATCGCCAACCTTCAAATCCAGGCGTTTCATCCGAGTTCGCGCACCATCACGCCGGGGCGTTCCGCCTCCTTCGAGGTTCGCGTGCGCAACATGGGCTCTTCGCGCGCCGATGCGGTGGCGGTGGATTTCTTCGTGGGGGCGGGAGACGGGCGCATCAAACGCGGCGGTGAGGTGATCGAGAGCCTCGACAGGGGAGAAGAGCGGACGCTCACGTTCCCTGTGACGTTTGACAAGCCCGGCGCGTATCCGCTTTCCGTGAGCTTGCCGGGGGATGCCCTGGCGGTAGACAACGAGCGGTGTCTGGCGGCTGTCGCGCGCGAGAAGATCCGAGTTCTCCTGGTAAACGGCGAGCCCGGCCGCGAGGGGCCTGAAGGGGACGAGACCTTCTTCCTGCAGGCGGCTCTTGAGCTCACTCCGGAGCTGTCCCCCTTTGCAGTGAAGCTGGTCTCCTTTATGAATTTCGACAGTGAGATCGACCTTTTGAAACACGATGTGGTGGTCCTGGCGAATCTGCCGACGGTTGATCCGCGCCAGGCGGGTCTTCTGGAACAGTTCGCGCGCGACGGGGGGGTCGTGATCCTCACGGTCGGGGAACATGTCTTGCGTGATCGAGCGGAGTTCAACGCCATTCTCTACAAAGGCGGACAGGGGGTGTCACCGGCCCAGCTCCTCGAGGAGGTTGTGGTCGCCGATCCGGCGTGGCTGGGGCTCTCAGCCGTTGCAGACCATGCCTTCATCCGAACAAGCCGCTTGAATTGGGAGCCCTTGGCTGTCGGAGCGCGTTTCCGAAAGGCGATCCATCTGGGTTTGCCGGAGGGGGGGGACTCGAAGACCATCTTTCATTTCATTCATCAGTCTTCCGGCGGCGCGCGCGAGACATTCCCCGCCCTCGTCGAGAAACCCTTGGGATTGGGGCGCGTGATCCTCTTCGGTTCGGCGATCGACGCCGATTGGGGATTTGACACAGTCTTCTTCGCCCAGCAGGAGGCGTACTACCCTCCGCTGTGGTATGAGATCCTTTTTCATTACATGCAGTCGGGCGAGAAGCGCAACATCGGAGTCGGCGAGCAGTTCGAAATGGTTCTGCCGCCCGAGGAGCTTTCTCGGCCGGTCGAGGTCAGACGCCTTGATCCTCAGGCCCCGCCGGCTGTTACAGTCTACCCTGTGGCTGTAGAAAACCGCGCTAAGCTCGTCTATCCAGAGGATCCCGAGCATTTGAAAGGGGAGGGGACCGAAGCGAGCGGCTTGTATGAGATCAAGCGCGCCGGCTCTGCCGCACGCCCGGATTACGTCGCCGTGACCATTGACCCCGAGGAGGGGGATCTCCGTCAGCGCATGGAGGCGGGAGAGGCCGCGGCGCTTTTTCCAGACAAATTCCCCCTAACCGTGTGTGTCTCGCGCGAAGCGCTCTGGGAAAAGATCGCGGGCAAGGGGACCGACAGAGATTTGTGGAAGCCGTTCTTGATCGCGGTCTTCACGCTTCTGTGTCTTGAAACGATTTTAGCTTGGCGCTTCGGGCGTCAGTAAGCCGAGAAGCTTCCTAGAGGAGGGGATCCATGGAGCGGTGGTTGTCGCGTCTCTTGGGGCTTCAGGAAGGGTTGCTCGGGAACTCCAGCGACTGGCGCGTCGAGTTTGCGATCTCCTGGCTCTGGGTGGCGCTTTTTCTCGTGGTTCTCGTGGTGGCAGTGCTGTGGGTCTACCGGCGCGAGAGCGGCGCGTCGTCCGGACCTGTTAGGACGCTACTCGTGGTTCTTCGATCGTTGGCCGTCGGCCTCATCCTAATCCTTCTCTTCGAGCCGATCCTGGCGGTGGAAAAGATCGAGGACAAACGTCCCACGGTCATCTTTTTGGTGGACGATTCGATGAGTATGGCGATCAAGGGGACCGAATACGCCGGCGCCGAGAAAAAACTCGCCGTGATGCGGGCGCTCGCCGGCAACATTGCGCTGACCTCTCCGGAGGTGACACCCGCTCTGGAGGACGCCTTGCGGGCCTCGAGTCGGTATGACTTGGCGCGGCGGATCCTGGAATCCCCCCAGCTCGGGTGGGTCGAGAAACTGAAGAAAACGCACCGTCTGAGGTTCTTCACGACCACCAGCTTTCAATCCGTGGGAGAAATCGGTGCCCAGAGTGGGGGGATCCCCTCGTTTCCGGCCGCGCCCGAGGGGCGCGCCACGCGCTTGGGGGACGCCCTGCGGGAGATCGTGCAGGGCTCGCGCGGCCAGTATATCTCCGGGGTTGTGCTCTTGACAGACGGCCAATCGAACGCCGGCGAGGATCCTGTGTCGGTTGCGCGTTTCGCGGGTCTCCGGCGGCCCGATGCAATTCCCTTCTTCTGCGTGGGGCTCGGGAGCGACGAAGCCCAGCGCGATGTTGAGATCGTCAGTGTCCAGGCTCCCCCGGACGTCCTGAAAGCGGATCAGCCTTTCGAGATCAAGGCGACGGTGCGCTCCAAGGGGCTTTCAGGGGCGCCCGTCAAGCTCGTCCTCTATAAGGGGGACGAGCGCGTTGACGAGCGGGTGTTGACGCTGTCTGACGCCCTGGGAGGACAGCTCGAAAGATTCGAGGAGATTCCGGCCGACGTCGGCGTTTTCCCCTACACGGTGCGTTTGGAAGGGGTTCCCGAAGGGGACTTGATCAGCGAGAACAACGCCGCGACGCTGACCGTACGCGTCACGGACCAGAAATTCAGAGTTCTTTACGTCGAGGGATGGGCGCGCTTCGAATACCACAGGTTGGAAGCGCTCCTGAACCGGAATGAACAGATCTATGAGTATAGCATCTATCTGCTTTCAGCCGACCGGCAGTGGCCTCAGCCGGCCCACCCGGAAACCAAGCGCTTGAATGGATTCCCCTCCACCTACCGGGAACTTTTAGACAACTATGATCTTGTGATTTTCGGTGACGTCGATCCGCGGCACGACTACCTCCCCAACGGATTCGATGAGAACATCCGCAAGTTCGTCGTGGAAGGGGGAGGGGCGTTCGTCATGATCGCGGGGATGTTCCACGCACCGCAGGCCTACGGTGGGACCGCGATGGAGGCGATCCTTCCTGTGCGCAACCACTCTCATGATACGACGCCCCAGACGTATCGAGATCCGTTCCCGGTGCGATTGAACACGCAGATCGATCATCCACTCATGCAGCTTGCGGACGATCCCCAGGTGAACACGCGCCTTTGGGACGAACGGTTCCGCCCCCATTGGCACTGGCATGCGGAGGACGTCAAACCCCTCGCCAGGGCGCTCCTCCTGCACGCCAACCACCAGACGGAAAAAGGGAAACCGTGTCCTCTCATGCTTCTCATGTCGGCCGGACGGGGGCAGTCGCTCTTCATTGGTCTCGATGAGACATGGCGCTGGCCCCGAGGGATCCCGGAGGGGGATTCCCATCATCCCTTCAACAAATTCTGGAACCAAACGATCAAATATCTCGCTTCCGACAAGCTCCTGCGGGGCGGCAAGAGCATGATTCTCAAGTTCGACCGCTCGGCTTATACCCTGGGGGAACGTGTGGTCGTGACGCTCGAGCTGTTGGATGCCTCGGTTCCCGGGTTCGGCGCCGAGATCGGAGAGGTTTCCGTTCAGGTCCTCCCGCCCGACCGGATCGGCAAGACCCTGAATCTGAGGCGGGAGCCTGGGACTGTGAATTTCGTCGGGACCTTCCCGATTCTGCAGAAAGGGCATCACGAGATGAAGGTGATCGCGCGCGGCGGGACGGAGACCCTGGCGGAGGCCACTTTCGACGCTAAGGAGTACACGGCGGAGTTCGCCGCGCCCCAGATGAACCGGGTGCTCTTGACGGAGGCGGCGGCGGCGAGCCAGGGGGAATTTGTGGAGCTATCGCGCCTCTGGGACGTCCCCGACCTTGTGAAGAGCCGCACCAAACAGGTGACGCGTCCGATCTCGAACCGCCTGATGGACGCACCCCTGATCTTCATCGTTTTTTGCACCTCGATCATCGCCGAGTGGATTATCCGGAAACGCTGTCGGATGATGTAGGAGGGCGGGAGCGGGCCGTGAGGGAGGAAAAAAGGGAAGGGGTCACAGGTGGCATCCAAGAAGTCGGAGCCGGCCAAGGGAGAGGGGTCCGACGCGGAATTGATGTTTCGCATGCAGAAGGGGGACAGCCAGGCTCTGAACATCCTTTACGAGCGGTGGAACCGCCCGATCCTGCATTTCTTCTACCATATGGGCGTGGATCGCGACCGCGCCGAGGATGGGATGCAGGAGGTTTTCCTGCGGCTTCTCAAATCTGCCAAAAATTACCGCCCCATTGGGAAATTCAGCACGTACCTTTTTCAGATCGCCAAGAACTACTGGTTCAACGAGCAGGGGAAGTTGAGGCGTTCTGCGAAGCCTTTTTCCGGCCTGCGCGGCAAGGTTTCGGATTCCTCCGTCGGTTCCGTACAGTTTCCCGACTCGACCGCGGGGCCGCGAACGCGCGCCATCAACGAGGAGATGGATTTTCGGGTCCGCGATGCCGTCCAAGGTCTGTCGGATCCCCTGCGGGTGGTTTTCGTCCTCTCGGCCTATGAAGGGATGAAATACGAGCAGATCAGTGAGGTTTTGGAGATTCCGGTGGGGACCGTGAAATCCCGGATGTCGAAGGCCATGGAGGCTTTGGAGGCGCGGTTGAAGAGATACACGGAACGCTAAAAGCGGATGTTGCGATCTCGGTCCGCGTCCATGATGCCCATGACGATGGAAAAGAATAAGACGATCGATTGCAACCGCATCCGACAGATGATCCCTGATCTCCTGCGGGAAGAGAGAGGGAGCGTTCTTGAACCTGCCGGGCCTGCCGGAGAAGAGAAGGAGATCCAGAAGCGCCATCTGGAAATCTGCCCTTCCTGTCGAGAGGAACTCAACCGAATGCGCCGGACCTTTACTATGGCGGTCCAGTCCGTGGCGCGCTTGGAGCCGAGCCCCGCGTCGTGGATGAGGCTCTCGGGAGAGATGGCCTCCCTTCAACAGGAGTGGAGCCGCCGGCAGATGGTCAAGAAGAGGTTGACCTGGGCGGCCGCCTTCCTGGCGCCGGTTTTGGCGGCACTCGCGTGGCTGTGGCTTACGAGATAGGCAGGAGGGGGGAACCGTGACGATTCTCGAATCGAAGCTGGCGCGTTTGCGGGGCAGACTCCTTTCGCTGTGGCTCTTGAAAAGCGCGCTTGCGGCCGGGTCGTTTTGGATCGCGGTCCTGGCGGGATTGGCAGTCCTGGATGTTGTGGCAGGGCTTCCCTACACGTTCCGGGTTTCCGTGTCGTCCGTCGCGACCGTGGTGGCAGTCTTCTGGTTCATACGCGAGGGGTTCTTCTCGACCGTCAGGGCAACGACCGACAAGGGGCTGGCGTTGTATGTCGAGAAGCGCCACCCCGAATTCCGGGATGCGTTGGTGACGGCCCTGCAGTTTTCGCGCGAGGGGGCAGGGAACCCCGCGTTTAACTCGCCCGCGCTTGCGCATGCGGTGGTGGCCCAGGCCGAAGAGGCCGCCGCGCGCATTCAGGAAGGGGAGGTTCTGCGCGCCAGGAAATCCCTCCGGCGCGGCGGCGTCTGCGGATTCTTTGTGGCGGCGGTGGTTGTCGGCGCGTTCACCTCCCCGCGCTTTGGGACGGCCCTCCTCCGGACGTTCCGCGACACCCCCTTCCCCCGGCGCACGTACTACCGCATCGAATTTCCTTTGGCCCCGAGTGTCCGCGTGCCACGCGGAGAGAATCTGCTCGTGCGGATCGTTCCCGAAACCGAGGGGAGCTTCAGGCCTGGCCGCGCGGCGATCACCCGCAATTTTCCGGGGCTTCCTGGAAGAGCCCCCTTGAGGGAAGGGATGAACCGTTTCGAGAACGATGCCTTCACATGGGAGTGCGAGAACGTTTCCGAGAACATGACGTTCGTCGTGCAGGCCGACGATTGGGAATCGTCTCCTTACCGGGTCGACATCGTGGAGCGTCCGCGCTTGGAAAGCCTCGAGATCGAGGTTACGCCGCCGGCCTATGCGGGTCTGGCCTCCCATCGGATTGTTGCCCGGAGGAGAGGAGGAGGGCCGTCCGCCGGGAGCGCGGATCTGGCTGCTTTGCGGGGAACGCGGGTCGATTGTGACGCCGCGGCCAACAAACCCCTGGAGAAGGTTGCGTTGGTCTTTGCCGGGGGGAACGGGGAAACCCGAACGGACGCTGCCGTGGAGGAACGGCGCTTCCGCGGCGCCTTCGAGATCCAGGAGGGGGGAACCTACTTTTTTGACATCCTGGACCGGGACGGGTTCAGTGAAACCCAGCCGGCCCGTTATCAGATCAGGCTTGTTCCCGACCGTCCTCCGGAAACGCGGATCACGGAGCCCGAGGAAGGGACCTTGGACGTGACGCCGTTCGCAATTTTCGAGGTGCGGGTCCGCGCCGAGGATGATCTGGGCCTGGCCTCGGTCCGACTGACCTCGAGCACTACTGAGGCCGACGAGAAATGGCTGGCGCTCCACCCCTTCCATGCGGCCGAGCCCCCGCCCAAACGGGACCCCGTCAAGAAGATCGAGGACTTCTGGACGATGTCGATCGAGGACCTAAAACTCGAACCCGGGATCCTGATCCGCTACCGCGTGGAAGCGCAGGATTTCAATACGCCGACTGGGACCTCCCTTTCCCAGGAATACCGTTGTCGCATCAAGACACCGACGGAGGTTTCTCAGGAAGTGACGCGGCGCCTGGATGACTTGCGCCAGGAGATGCAGAGGACGCTCGAGCACCAGCTCGAGATCAGCCAGCAGGCCAGCCGCGTGGCGGATCTTTTGGCTCATGTGGCCCAGGCCCGTCAGGGATTGATCGGGGCGGCCTTGGCCCAACAGGGGATGGCCGATGAGATCAACAGCCGCCGCCAGTTCCTGTTGAGGAAGATCATCTGGTATTTCAACATCAACCGCCTGGGAGAGCCGGCCGCGGGGTCGAGCCGCATGGTTCAGGAGGAGGAGCGCCGGCGCAAGGATCTCTTGGAGCGCATCGACGAGAAATTTTCCGTCTTGATTGAGACGCACGTTCCGGCCGCTGCGAGTGCTCTTGTGGAGGCGCGTGAAGCGGCATCTTTCTCGGAGGTGGATCTTCAGAAGGCGATGGCCGCGCAGTCGCGCGTCGCCATGGAAATCCAGCGGATCCTTGATGATTTGTACCAGGTTTCGGAGATCTCAACTGTGATCAATAAATTGCGCAGATTGCGCGATCAGATCAGTAAGGTCGCCGAATAGCGGTGAACTATTTTTTGAGCCGACTGTTTAAGAGAGAAAGGCCGCGCGGGGATACGGGGCGGGGCAGCGAGGAGGGATCGATGACATACGCATCGCGGGTTGTGGCGTGGGGAATGTGCGTAGGACTCACCTTTGCTGCCTCCACGGCTCTGGCGGTCGGCCGACAGCAGAGCATGGAGATCATGAGGCAGGCCGAGGAGGCGATTCGCCGTTTGGAGACCGAGATCGAGGCGATCAAAAAGGCGATGGTTGACGCCAACCCCGAGGAAGCGGCTCGGCTTGAGGCGGCCCTCGCGCGTTTGCGGGGGAGCTCCGACGGCGAGCCGTTGACCCAGAAATTTGAGGAAGCCCTGAAGCATCTGAACGCTGGAGCCGAGGGAATGGCCCGCGAGGAGGCGCGTCAGATCGTCCGCGAAATCGACGCGATCCTGGAAGCCCTCGCCCCACAGGGAAAACAGCTCACTCCTGAGGACTATCAGAAGATGCGCGAGAATCTCGAGAAGATCCTCAAAGAACAGGAGGAGCTTCTGGGCGGCACCAACGCGATCGCCGCGCGCGAGGAGTTCTTGGGCCGCGTGGAGAAGGCGTTGGCTGAAATCAAATCGATGCAGGCTCGCCAGGGTGAGATTGGGAAGGCGACCGCGGTTGCGGAGGATTCGGGGGGGGAGCTCCCGGTGAAGCCCCAGGAGGAACTGGGGGCGCGAGCCGGCGCCGCCGCTGAGGATCTCGGGAAAATCGCCGAGGCGGCCAAGGGGTTGGGGCTTGGGACGGAAAACCCTCTCGGGGCCCAATCGGACGTCAGGGCGGCCCAGGCGAATATGGAGAAGGCGGTCCAGGCGATGGGGGGACAACCCAGTTCGGGCGGGCAGCCGGGAAGCCCGCAAGCGGGTCAACAGCAGACCGGGGGCCAGCCCGGAGCCCAGGCCGCCGCGGGCGAGCAGAAGGAGGCCGGCAACAATCTTCAGGAAGCAGTTAAGAAGCTTGAGAAACTGAAGGAAGAGGCCAAGGCCGCGGTCGAAGCCGCGCGAAAAAATGCGGCGGGGCTTGCCGAGAAGCAGAAGGGGCTTCAGAAAAAGGCGGAGGAGGTGGCGGGGAATCTTGAGAAGGCTTCGAGCGAATCCGGCGATGATCCGGCGATGAAGGAAGCGGCCCAATCAACGGAGGGGGCTTCCGGCGATATGGGCGAGGCTGCCCAGCAGCTTGGTCAGGCTGGCCAGCCGGGTCAGGGCGGGCAGAGTGGCGCCGGTGGCGCGTCGAAATCCCAACAGAAAGCCAAGAAGAAGCTCCAGGAAGCGATCGATCGGCTCAAGGAAGAAGAGGAGGAGCTTGAGGATCAGGCAAAGATGGAGACATTGATGAAGTTGGAGAATGCCCTGCGCACAATCCGCGACGGGGAGGAAGAGATCCAGAAGGCCACGGTCGCGCTCGACGACAAGGCCAAGAAGGGAGAGGTGAACACGCGCCAACTGCGCGGGGATGCGGCTGACCTGGCAAAGAAGCAAAAAGGGCTCGCTGAAGGGGCCCGCAATGTCATCACGACGCTCGAGGCGGAGAGAATCATGACCTACGCCGGATATCTGGGAGATGCCGTGGGTTTGATGGAGTCGACGGCGCGTCGGCTCGAGTCTGCGAAAGCCGATGCACCCACCCAGAAGATGGAGAGGGAGATTCTCACGATCTTGGATGACCTCATCGAGGCTTTCAAGAAGGACAGGGAAGACAAAAAGGAAGAAGAGGAGGGCGGCGGTGGGGGAG